>CAMHNT010000082.1 GCA_946186535.1 uncultured Clostridia bacterium | reverse complement strand
GAAATAATATAAAAAATAAAAAAATTATAAAAATTTTCTTTTTTATGCAACCTTTTCCGTATTTCAATCGTTTTATATATGAAGGAACCTTCATGGAGAAAAAAGGAGCATTTTATGAGACTGTTAGTAGATGAAGCATATGAGAAATATGCTGACCGTGTTTTCGCTGCTGCATTCAGTATTTGCAGAAATCAGGCGGATTCGGACGATATAGTACAGGATACGTTTATAAAATACTATTCGAAGGATATTGACTATATTGACGAATCGCATATCAAGGCATGGCTTTTGCGTGTTGCTATCAATAAAGCGAAGGACATAACGTCTTCTTTCTGGAAAAAGAACAAGGTCACATGGGAAGACTATATGGACGAGCTTGAATTTGAGGAGCCATCGGACAGCAGTCTGTTTGAAGCCGTTATGAAGCTGCCGGATAAATACCGTATTGTGATACATCTGTTTTATTATGAAGAATACAGCGTACAGGAAATAGCAAAAATGCTTAAGAGCCGCGAGGGAACGGTCAAAAGTCAGCTCAACAGAGGAAGAAAGCTTCTGAAAAACGTGCTTATGGAGGAATGGAACGATGACGAATAAAGAGAAATATCAGAGAGCTTTTTCGACGCTTCACACCTCCGAAAGAATAATGGAGGTAAAAGCAATGAAAGAGACAAGAGAGACAAGAAAGAATTATATGCCGAAGGTTATGGCGGTTTGTGCAGCGGTTATTTTGATATTGGGATTGGCTTCGGTAGCTTATGCCGCAGATATCGGCGGCATAAAAACCAGTATACAGCTGTGGTTTCAAGGTTATCCGGTTAACGCAACACTGGAAGTTTCTTCAGATGACATAACGACGTATTTCGTTACATTTGAGGATTCGGACGGCGAAACTCATGAAATGAGCGGCGGCGGTATCGCATATGAGCCTGACGGAACTCAGCGTTCTCTTACGGAAGAGGAGATAATGGCAGACATGGACACACCTAACTTGGATTTCAGAGACGACGGCACGGTTTGGGTATACTGCAGAAGTCAGGTTTTTGAGATTACGGATGAATTCAACGAGGACGGAATCTGTTACGTTCAGATTGAGGATAACGGCGAGACATGGTATATAACGGCTCTGGAGGACGGAAGCGGTACAATAAGCAACGAAGAGTTTTTGATGCCGTAAATGTCCGGCTGATTGAAAAACGGAAAGACGGAATAACAATGACGCTTAAAAGACCGGATATTCTTCCCGGTATTATGAAAAGAAAATCGACCTCCCGGAGAAGTATTGTACCGACTTCTCCGGGAGGTCATACTGTTTTTTGTTTAATACGAAGACATTAAGGAAGCACTGATTAAATCGAGTGCCCAAATTGCGCCGTCAGATTTTCAGGCAAATTGGACGAAAAATCCACAGGAATACTGACGTATTTCAAGGATTTTGAGTTCAATTTGACGAAAAGATGCAAGCAAGTTGGGTACTCAGTCCGTAGGACGTGATTTAATCAGTGGTTCCTTAAATTTTGCAGCTTGAAGCTTTGCTCAAGTTCTATCAGTGATTAGCATTAAAAACTACTCAAGCTTTTGAAGAGGCTTGAGTAGTTTTTTTAGGAAATCTTTTTGATGTTCTCCGCAATAATCAGCTTGTGGGTGAAACCTATGAGCTTCTCTTTGATTTCATCGTTTTTAATGAATAGGAGAGTCGGAAGATTTGTGATATCATAAAGTGAAGCAATGCTTTGATTTTCGAAGATATTGCATTTTGCGAATGTTACCGTATCGCCGAGTTCCTCCGAAAGCTCGTCTATGCCTTTTTCTGTTCTTTTGCAGTGAACGCATGCCGGGGAATAGAATTCAACCACAAGCGGTGTGTTTGACTGATGTAGTACGGTTTCAAAGTTTTCCTGGTTAAGTTCAATTGTCATAAAGTCATCTCCAATATTTAAATATTAATAACATATATGTTTAATGTATTATAACATGGATTTAGTAATTGGTCAATAAGATTTCGATGCAAAACCCTGTATTCCGATATGATTAGTGTATAAATAACAGACGGCATCATAAAATTATATAAATTTTTATTTAACTCTCTGAAATCAGAAAAAACGTATTGACTTTTTATGCAAATGTGATAAAATAATGCTAACAAACATAAACCTACGAATTCAGTAGGAATTAAGGGGATTTAAAATGAATTTTATTTTTGCTTCTCTGCTCAGACAGAATTACAGATGCGGACGATGTCCCTGCTGCTGAAATAAACGATCCCACCCATAACTACGGAGATGTGAGTAATGTATATTCAGCTTAAACATATTAACAAAACGTTCGGTGATTTCAAGGCTTCCGACGACGTAAGCTTTGAAATTGAAAAAGGAAAGCTGATCGGACTTCTGGGACCGAGCGGCAGCGGAAAGACCACAATTCTGAGAATGCTTGCAGGTCTTGAAAAACAGGATTCGGGAGACATCTATATTGACGGAAAGCTGGTGAATGATCTTCCTTCAAGTCAGCGTGGAATAGGCTTTGTTTTCCAGAGCTATGCTTTGTTTCCGTATCTTACCGTTTACGGAAATATTGCTTATGGTTTGAAAATCCAGAAAAAGGACAAGGATTTTATCGACCGGAGAGTAAAAGAGCTTCTGGAGCTTGTCGGACTTCCGGGACTTGAAAAACGCTATCCCGACCAGCTAAGCGGCGGTCAGCGTCAGAGAATTGCGCTGGCGAGAGCGCTTGCGCCTAATCCGGAACTGCTTCTTCTTGACGAGCCTTTCGCTGCGATTGACGCAAAGGTGAGAAAGGAGCTTCGGACATGGCTTCGTGAAACAATTGACAAAATTGGTATCACGAGCATATTTGTAACTCACGATCAGGACGAAGCCATTGAGGTTGCCGATGAAATCGTTATAACAAACAACGGAAGGGTAGAGCAGGTTGGAAATCCCGCAGAAATCTATCTGAATCCGAAAACGCCTTTCGTCGCACAGTTCATCGGTCAGTCCGCCGTTATTGAAAACATCGGACAGCTTAAGGGATTTGAAAATGTCAGCGGCAAAAGTCACGCTGTTATTCGTCCCGAATTTATTGAAATCAATAAATTTACGGACGACGGTCATCATGACTTTGAGAGCGCAATGGAGGACGGAATCGTGAACGAGGTTCTGTTCAGAGGTAATGCCTATGAAGTTCTCGTTGATATCGGAAAAATAACGTTGACGGGAAGATTTCCTCTCGGCGGTCAGACTCTTAAAAAGGGTGATTCCGTAAAGGTTCTCATTCGTCAGCTTTATACGTTTGACGAAGAGACAACGGAAATCGTGACTAACGGTGCTCTTGACAGCACGGATATCTACTACATTTAAGGGGGCGGATTTCATGGCTGATGTTAATAAAAAACGTTCAAAAAATACAGAAGGAATTCCGTCGAAAATCCTTAAAAGCGGCGTCATTTCATGGATTATTGTTATAACCATATGGGGGCTTGGATCACTTGCGTATGATGAATATTTTCTTCCGAGTCCGAAGGAAACTCTGGACAGCGGAGCTGTTCTCATTCAGAACGGAACTCTGTGGGCGGATATTGTCGCAAGTATAAGCCGTGTTGCAAGAGGCTGGTTTTTAGCGGTAGTAACCGGTGTTCCGCTCGGACTTCTGGTCGGAAGCTTCAGACCGGTTCGCTGGCTCGTTGAGCCGATACTTAGCTTTTTCAGATTTGTTCCGGCGATTGCGCTGACAACGCTTTTTCTCATGTGGTTTGGTGTGGGAGACGAATCGAAAATCGCACTTATTATATACGCTTCGTTCTTCCCGATATTCGTAAACACGATTGCGGGAGTGGCTTCCACGGATCAGTCGCTGATCGAAGCGGCTTCCTGTATGGGAGCAAAAAAAGCACGTATTTTCTTTACCGTGACGGTTCCGTCTGCGGTGTCAAATATATATACAGGAGTTCGCCTTGGCTTAAGCTCGTCCATTATCTGCGTAATTGCGGCGGAAATGCTCGTGGGAAGCGACGGACTCGGTTATCTTATCAACAGCTCAAAGCTTTATTACAAAACAGGCTGGGCATTTGCGGGAATCGTAACTCTTGCAGTTATCGGATTCCTTGCCGACAGACTGCTTCAGTTCATCGGAAGAAAAACATTGAAGCACTTCGGCGTCAAATAATTTTATTTTTAGGAGAGATATTTTATGAATATAAAAAGATTTTTAGGTATAGCATTGGCTTCAGCGCTTGTGATTTCCGTATTTGCAGGTTGCGGTGCTCAGGCAGCGTCAAACGATTCTTCTTCAAACGGAACATCATCGGCGGAAGCATCTTCTGCGGGTGAAGAAAATAAGGAAAGCGGCGAGGAGCTTCGCAAGCTCAGAGTTGCATTGATGACGACACAGCCGGACCAATATGCGGCTTTCATCGGAACGGAAGAGGGGATTTTTGAAAAGTATAACATTGATCTTGAAACTACCGAATATGCTGTAGGTATCAATACGGTTGACGCTATCGTAAACGGCACAGCCGACACAGGTTTGCTTGCTGACTTTGCTGCGGTAAACCGTATCGGAAATACGCTTCACGACACTAATCTTAATCTTTTTGCCGAGCTTTCCTCTTCCAAGGCAACGGACGGCGGCGTTTACGTAGCGCCTGAGTATGCCGACGATTTTTCCAAGCTTGCCGACAGCGCAGGCTGGATAACAAATATCGGTACCGTTTCGGAATACTACAACTGGCAGGGTCAGGTAGCCCTTGGACTTGATCCTTCAACCCAGAAGGTTGTCAACACGGATTCCACTCAGACTGCTCTTGCGGCGGCTTCAAAGGGCGAGGCGTCCGCGGTTGTTGCTTCGGGTTCGCTTGCAAAAAAGTATGAGGATTTAGGCTGGGTTCTTGCCGCAACTTCGGACGAGGTCGGCAGTGTAGTCGGCGCATATCTTGTAACAACGAATGAATTCATTGATGAAAACACAGACCTTCTCGCAGACTATCTGACTGCACTCAGCGAGAGTGTTGACTTCATCAACGATAATCTTGATGAATCCGCAGAAAAGATTTCGGCGCAGTTCGGCCTTGATGCAGACCAGTTCAAATCCGACTGGCAGACCATAACCATTGTTATCGGTTTCACTGAGGAAGGTGCTCAGAACCTTGATGATGTAAATGCATGGGCATTCGGTCAGGGCAAGTATCCTGAGCAGTACAATATAAGAGACTTCATAAGAACCGACGCTATTGAGAAGGCATTCCCTGACAGAGTGACAATCAATAAATAAGTTGTTCGGTAAGGAGCGTCATATGGAATATACATATAACAACATTACCTATAAAAAAAGACCGCTTACAAATGATATTGCTCTGAGCGTTGTCAGCAATGATTTTTCACTTGCCGAAAGCAAATCGCCCGAATTCGAGAAGCTCACAAAACCGATAAAGCTCGGTGAGCTTGCGGCTCAACATGACGCCTGCCCGGTTGCGGATTTGTCGAATTTCAGACCTTACATAGATTTTCTGAAGCAGGAGTTTGAGGGCTTCCGTATCAGAAACGCTCAGTTCAGCGGAGTTATAGCCGCAGGCGGTATTTTAAACTCGGTCGACGATGATACGGCGGCTTACCTCGCAGCCAACGGAAGTATAGCCGTGATTGCGCAGGGCTACAGAAACAATTCCGACGCAGCGCTGCTCAAAAAAGGCATTATTCCGCTGATTTCGGAGGAAGAACTTCCGACAGGAACTTTTATACTTATCAGAAACATCAAGCGTGATATTTCTGACGGCAAGCTTGAAGCATATATAGTAACACCGGACAAGCTCACTTCTGTCGGTATACATATCAATAAATACACGGCGGAGGATCTTACGGCGGTTTTGACATGAACGAACGATAACATTCAGAGAAGAGGTTTAGAAAATGGGTTATCCTACAATTTTCCCTACAGGAACATTAATATACAACAAAGAAAAAGCATGGAACGGATATACGGTTTTTCCATCGGCAAAAGGAGCGCTGCTCATTGACATGAACGGAAGAGAGGTTCAGCTCTGGGCTGGTCTGGGGGGATTCCCGAACAAGATCCTTCCGGGCGGTTATGTTCTCGGAACGACAGGAACAAGGTCCGGAAAGCATGCTTATCAGGATCAGCTTGATCTGGTTCAGGTTGACTGGGACGGCAATATTGTCTGGAAGTTTGACAAGACCGAGCTTGTTGCAGACCCGGGAAAGGAGCCGAGATACATTGCCCGTCAGCACCACGATTTCCAGCGTGAGGGTTCAACCGTAGGTTACTACTATCCGGGCGGAGAGCCGAGAACCGACGGCGGAAATACGCTCCTTCTTACTCATGAAAATCTTTATAACCATGATATCTCCGACAAGAGACTCATTGATGACAAGATCATAGAGGTCGACTGGGAGGGTAATATTCTTTGGAGCTGGAGAGCGAGCGACCACTTCGATGAGCTTGGCTTTGATGAGGCGGCTAAGAATACTCTCTACAGAAATCCGGGAATTCACGGAGAAGCAGGCGGCGACTGGATGCACATCAACAATTTCTCGACTCTCGGCGAGAACAAGTGGTACGATCAGGGCGACACACGTTTCCACCCCGACAATATTATTTTCGACGCAAGAAATTCAAATATTCTTGCGATCATAGAGAAGTCGACGGGTAAAATTGTATGGAGACTCGGTCCCGATTTCAACGAGAATGAAGCAACGAGAAAGATAGGCTGGATCATCGGTCAGCACCACCTGCACATGATTCCGAAAGGACTCCCGGGCGAGGGTGATCTGCTTGTGTTCGATAACGGCGGCGAGGCAGGCTACGGTATTCCGAATCCGACGTCTCCCACAGGTTTTCTCAATGCTCACAGAGATTATTCGAGAGTTTTGCAGTTTAACCCTGTTACACTTGAAATCACATGGCAGTACACACCTCTTGAAGCAGGATTCTTCCTTTTCTCCGATGCGTCGAAGTTTTACAGCTCTTATATCAGTTCTGCTCAGAGACTTCCTAACGGCAATACTCTTATTACGGAGGGTTCCGACGGCAGACTCATAGAAGTAACACCCGACCACGAAATTGTCTGGGAGTACATCAATCCGTATTTCACCACAAAATTCGGAAAGTTTTCCAACAATATGATTTATCGTGCTTACAGAGTTCCTTATGAGTGGATTCCTCAGCATGAAAAGCCGGAGGAGATTTCGGTTGAACCGATCGATGTTTCAACCTTCCGTGTTCCGGGCTCTGTTGTCGGAGAGGGTCTTGGCAAGGTTACGACCATTGAGGGCATTGATCCCAACCGTTCGCTGAGTACGGGAAGTTCTTCGGAAGAAGACGAGGAAGACAGAATTGATTCTTGTGTTATATCAGTCAATAAAAGCGATGTTATAAAATAATATTTTGAGTTTCGGAATTACTTATATAATATTTATTTCCTGAATAAAGATAAAAAATTATTCTACCGATGTCAGAATGCGGCATTGGCAGAATAATTTTTTTATATCTATAAATGTGCAAATTCGAAAATTGCACAAAAAACTTTGAAAGAGGACGGTTAAAGTTTTTGCCAAGCTTTTTTCAAAAAGCTTGCGGAGTCCAGAGGCAGAGCCTCTGGTGGGATTTTAAGGGCGAAGCCCTTAACGTTTTGTTACTCCTTCAGTACATAATTTCAGTTCGATGCTTTGAAGTTATAGATCGGCTTGAGGATTTCCGTTATGTCTACCGATTCGCTGATTACGTCGATGATGTCGCTAAGCGATTTGTATGCCATGGGCGCTTCGTCCAGTGTGTATTCGTTCACCGAGGTGGTGTATATTCCCTCCATGGATTTTTTATACTCTTCCATGTCAAGCTCGTTTTTTGCTCTTGTTCTCGAAAGTATTCTTCCTGCTCCGTGAGGTGCGGAATAGTTCCAGTCCGGGTTTCCTTTTCCCACCGCAAGGATACTGCCGTCTCTCATGTTGATCGGAATGAGAACTTTTTCTCCCTTGTGAGCCGCTATTGCGCCTTTTCTTAGAATCATCTCTTCCGTGTCGATATAATTGTGAATCGTGTGAAAGCCTTCCGCTGCGCTCAGACCGGTTCTTTCAAGCAGTATCTCAGCCATTTTTTCACGGCTGCGCTTCGCAAAGCTCTGGCATATTTCCACATCATGGAGATAGTCATCAAGATATTTGCCGTAAAGATAACAGAGATCCTCGGGAATTGTCGTTTCAATATTTTCCTTGTCGAATCGAAGTTGTTTGAGTGCGGACTGGATTTCTTTTTTCCGTCCCTGTTCCTTGTAGGTGCGGATTATCTCCTCTTTTGCTTCGAGATAGCTTCCGATTCCCTTGTTAAGGTCTATTGCAAGCCGCTGATACAGCTCCGCCACCTGTTTTCCGAGGTTGCGGCTTCCGGAATGAATGACGAGATATTTCGTTCCGTCTTCCGACATATCGATTTCAATGAAATGGTTTCCTCCGCCAAGAGTTCCGAGGCTTCGTTCAAGCCACTTCGTTTTGCTGAGGCTTCTGTAGCAGCGAAGCTCGGTGAGGTTGAAACGTTCTTTTCTGCCGTCCCAGACGTTTCTTCCGGACGGGATAAAATGCGCCGCTTCGTCGAATTTTTCGAGATCGATTTCGGCCTTGCCGAGGTTTATCGTGTACATTCCGCAGCCGATGTCAACGCCTACGACATTGGGAACAGCCTTGTCTGTGATTGTCATTGTCGTACCTATCGTACAGCCCTTTCCGGAATGTACGTCCGGCATAATGCGAAGCTTTGAACCTTCGGTCATGGGGTAATCGCACATACGTCTGATCTGTTCTATGGCTTCGTCTTCGACAACTTTTGCATAGCATATGGCTGTGTTTATTTTGCCTTTTATTTCTATTTTATCCATAGATTTTTCCTTTCTTCATATAAATGAGCAAATTTTAAAATTGCATAAAAAAGTTTGAAAGAGGACTATTAAAGTTTCGCTCAAGCCTTTTTAAAGGCTTGCAGGTCAAGGGCAGA
>CAMHNT010000081.1 GCA_946186535.1 uncultured Clostridia bacterium | reverse complement strand
TCCGGGTGATGAATCGCCACTATATCACTGCGATACCTGCGGTACGGAGATATACGAGGGTGACGAAGCGTATTACAACTACTTTACGGAACGTTGGTACTGCGACGGTTGTGTTCGTAAAAAAACGGCAGAAAGAGAGATCGAGGAATAACCCATGCCACCTGATATAGATACAGCCGCTGTAACACTCCACGGAATGGAAAGAGGCATTACAGAGAAAAAATACTACACAATAGAGTACCCCACAGGATATATAACACTGGAGCTGTACAGCTATTTCGATAAAGCGGCAACGTCCGCAAAATTAAAAGCGATCTGCAAGCTAATCGGCGCAGAGTGTATCGACAACAAAGAAAAACTCTTTGTGCTTAAAACATTTTTTGAAAGTGAGATCGAGTTCTTCAAGCAGTACAAAGTTGTGATATCAAGACAGTACAGAGAAATTTACTCAAAAAGATGCGATACACAGCGATTAGTCGAAACCCGAAAGCGTCCGTCGGGCGTATATCTTACAGCGGGTGAGTACAAAAAAGCTAAGGAGGACTTAAAGAACCTCACGGAGCAGGAAAAAGACAAAGTAAAGAAATTCAAAAATGCCGACCGACAACTAAAGAGATACACGAGATTTCTTGATACTGTCAACGCATTTATTGATAAAAATAAATTTGGGAGTTGAGTAATGAAATTAGTAGAATACAGTTGCTTTGATGAACATATTTGTGACTGCATTTGTCTGAACACGGACTGTGTACATAATAAAAGAAAGGAATTTGAAAACTATGACGGTAAATATCACTTTGAACGAAATAAGCGTGATGAACGCTATGGAGGTACTGGAGCTGATCTCCAGAGCACAGAATAATAGCACGGTAATAACTCCGGCTGCCGATAAAAAAGAAGAAGCAACGAGCAAAGCCGAACCAAAGGAGCAGACACAGGAAACCAAGCACGAAACAAAAACCGCAGAAGCACCTGAAGCCGAAAAGCCGACATATACAATTGAAGACGTAAGAGCCGCTTTCAGCGCATACGCAAAAGCGAAGGGTAAAGATAAAGCAAAAGAGCTGCTTGCAAAACTCGGTGCGGATAAGGTTACAACACTTGATCCGTCAAAGTACGGTGACGCTATGCAGGAGATCAAGGAGGGGTAATATGCCGGAAGTACACGCAAGGCTGTCTGCCTCTGGTGCTAAAAAGTGGTTAAACTGCCCCGGATCAATACAGCTTGAAAGTCAATTTGAAAATATACCTTCCGAGTTTGCGCAAGAGGGTACTACTGCTCACGCACTCGCAGAGGCAAAGCTCAGATTTGCGCTAAAGCAAATAAAACGCACAGAATACGCCGCACTTGTCAAGAAGCTTGACGTAAACGGCGAAATGGAAGAATATACAGACGGCTACCGTGATTTTGTAATAAAGCGGTATAATCACGCTTTGAAAACAACACCCGATGCAAAACTGCTGATAGAGCAAAAGCTTGATCTTTCCAAATGGGTGCCGCAGGGCTTCGGAACGGGTGACGCTGTTATCGTTGGCGACGGCATTCTTGAAATCGTTGATTTAAAATACGGCGCAGGTGTGGCAGTTTCGGCAGATTGGAACCCTCAGCTAAGACTTTACGCACTCGGCGCACTTGACTCATTCGATTTTCTGTATGATATAAAGATCATCAGAACAGTGATCTATCAGCCGAGAAAGGATAACATAAGCTGTGAAAGTATAACACCCGAAGATCTGTGCGCTTGGGGAGAGATCGTCGCAGAGAAAGCCAAAATAGCCGCAGACGATGCGATAACCGAATGCACCGCAGGCGATCACTGTGACGAGGGCTTTTGTCGGGCAAGGGCTGTGTGCAGAGCATACGCAGAAAAACGATCCTCACTTGCAAAACTTGATTTTAAGCCGCCCGCAAAGCTCACACTCGAAGAAGTAGCAGAGGTTTTAGAGCAGTCGGCAAAGCTTAAAAAATGGGCGGAGCTTGTAAACGACTATGCGCTCGATCAGGCTGTAAATCACGAGGCGGATATTCCCGGGTATAAGCTTGTAGAGGGCAAGAGCAGCCGCAAGTACAGTAAAAGTGATGATGTAATAAGTAAAATACTTGTGGAAAATGGCTACTCGGAAAACGACATTTTTAACCGCAGTATCAAATGTATAACCGAAATGGAGAAGCTGCTCGGTAAAACACGATTTGCAAGTCTGCTTAAAGACTGTGTGATAAAACCGCAGGGCAAACTAACTCTTGTACCGATCGAGGACAAAAGACCGGCGGTAAATTCCGCAAGTCAGGCGGCAGACGATTTTGCAGAAATCATAGAAAAAGAAAATAAATAAAAAGGAGTTTTAAACTATGACAAACAATACAAACAATACTAAGGTGATCACAGGCAAGGTAAGATTTTCATACGTAAAGGTCTTCGACCCCGAGATCGAAAAAAACGGAAAAGAGAACTACTCTGTATCTCTCATCATTGATAAGAAGGATAAAAAGACGCTTGACGCTATCGAAAAAGCTGTCGATAACGCAAAGCAGGCGGGTATCGCAAAGCTCGGCGGTAAAAACGGCAAAATCCCCGGTAACCTCAAGCTCCCACTGCATGACGGTGACGAGGACAGGGAAGACGACGAGGCGTATGCCGGTAAGATGTTTGTAAATGCTAAATGCCGCACACGTCCGGGAATTGTGTATAAGAACGGTCAGCCGATTATTGACACAACAGACTTTTACAGCGGCTGTTACGGTTACGCTTCTATCAGCTTCTATGCGTTCAATACAGACGGCAACAAAGGCATTGCGTGCGGTCTGAACAATCTGATGAAACTTGAAGACGGAGAGCCGCTCGGAGGACGTGCGAAGGCTGAGGACGATTTCGCCGCACTCATTCAGACAGACGAGGACGACGAAGACAATTTTCTTGGCTAATGCATACGCTTAGTATAGACATCGAAACATACAGCAGTAAAGACCTGATTAAATCGGGGGTGTACGCCTATGCAGACGCTCCCGATTTTAGTATACTCCTTTTCGGTTATGCTTTCGATGATGAAGACGTACAAATAATTGATCTTGCAAGCGGTGAGGTACTGTCACATGATGTTTTATCTGCATTGACCGATAGCAGCATAATAAAAACAGCGTTTAACGCAAATTTCGAGAGAACCTGTATCAGTAAATATTTAGGCGTACCCATGCCGCCGGAGCAATGGCGCTGTACTATGGTGCAGGCGTGCGAACTCGGACTTCCTCATTCGCTCGCAGGAACAGCACGGGCTTTAGGACTTTCCGAGCAAAAGGACAGAGCCGGCAAAGCCTGTATTGATTATTTTTCAAAACCATGCAAGCCGACAAAAAGCAACGGCGGACGCACTCGAAATTTACCCTCACACGACACCGAAAAATGGGCAGTATTCAAAGATTACTGTAAACAGGATGTAGTGGTCGAGCGAGAAATAAAACGCAAATTAAGCCGTTTCTCGCTAAAAGAGAGCGAACAAAAACTCTGGGAATACGATCAGCGAATAGCCGACAGAGGCGTGAGGGCGGATATTAAAATGGCTGAAAATGCTATTCGGTATGACAAACAACACAGCGAAAAATGTATATGTGAGGCTGAAAAGCTTACAGGGCTTGATAATCCGAAGTCTGTTGCGCAGCTTAAAAGCTGGGCTGAAAACAGAATGGGAGAAAGCTTAGAAAGCTTAGATAAAAAAGCAGTAAAAGATATTATCAAAACAAGCAATGACCTTTTGCTGAAAAGAGTTTTGACGCTGAGAACACAGCTTTCAAAGACATCTACAAAAAAATACGAGGCTATGATAAACGCAGTATGCGCCGACGGCAGAATAAGAGGCATACTCCAATTTTACGGAGCAAGCCGCACAGGGCGCTGGGCAGGGAGATCTGTACAGGTGCAAAATTTACCTCAAAACCACATAAACGACTTAGAACTTGCAAGGCAGTCTGTTTGTGACGGTGACTATGCTGTGTTTGATATGCTCTATGACGTTCCGAACACGTTATCGGAGCTTATACGCACGGCCTTAATACCGAGCGAGGGCAGACGCTTTATTGTATCCGACTTTTCCGCTATCGAGGCACGAGTTATTGCGTACTTGTCGGGCGAGAAGTGGCGGCTTGACGTTTTCGACAAGGGCGGAGATATATACTGTGCTTCAGCTTCTCAGATGTTCAAAGTCCCCGTTGTAAAGCATGGCCTAAACGGACACCTCAGACAAAAGGGTAAAATAGCGGAATTGGCACTCGGCTACGGCGGTTCGGTTGGGGCTTTAAGATCAATGGGCGCTTTGGAAATGGGACTGAGTGAAGAAGAATTACAGCCGCTTGTCGATATGTGGCGATCGTCTAACCCGAAAATAACAGCGTTCTGGAAGGACTGCGAAAAAGCCGCTATGAAAGCGATAAAAGGAGAACCGCAGAAGATTAAGTGCGGTATAAGCTTTTATGTGCGTTCGGGTATTCTGTTCATAGAACTGCTGTCGGGCAGATGTATAGCATACGTTAAACCGCAGATAGGCGAGAACAAATTCGGAAGTCCGTCAATTACATATATGGGTATGAATCAAACAAAAAATACATGGGAAAGGCTTGAGACCTTCGGCGGAAAACTCGTTGAAAACATTGTGCAGGCCGTTGCAAGAGATTGTCTTGCAGAATCGATAATAAGGCTCGAAGACAGAGGCTTTGAAGTGAATTTCCATGTGCATGACGAAGTAATACTTGATGTGCCTGTCGGTGTTTCGTCTGCTGATGAAGTGGCGGCGATCATGGGTGAGCCTATACCGTGGGCAAAGGGTCTGAACCTCAAAGCCGAAGCATACGAGACACCGTTTTACAAAAAAGATTGAAAGGAGGTGGAAAATTGAGAATTTTTAATATCGCAACAGGTTTGAGCAGAAATACAAGTATCTGGAAAAACAGTAAAATAAGCTGGGAAGAATTTATAAATCGTCTGCAAAGCACTACGCGAACACCCGAAACCCAGGGAGAATACAGAAATCTGTCGAAATCAAAGCAAGACGAAATAAAAGATATAGGCGGCTTTGTAGCAGGTAATCTCAAAGGCGGCAAACGAAAAAGCGGGTACGTCCACAGCAGATCAATGATAACTCTTGACGCAGACTTTGCCGCCGCTGATTTTTGCGACACGGTGGAGATGTTTGCAGAATACACCTACTGCATTTACTCCACGCACAAGCACACACCCGATAATCCGAGATTGAGATTGATAATACCGCTGTCAAGAGATTGTTCCGCCGAGGAGTATGAGGCAATAGCAAGAAAAATAGCCGAGAATATCGGTATTGATATGTTCGACGATACCACATATCAGCCGCAAAGATTAATGTATTGGCCGTCAACGAGTATTGACGGAGAGTATGTATTCGAGCATAAGGAAAATAAACTGTTAGACGCTGATAAGGTACTCTGCGAGTATAACGACTGGAAGGACGTTTCGCAATGGCCCACATCATCACGAACGGTAAAGAGCAAAGAACGGCTTTTGAAAAAGCAGGAAGATCCCACTTTGAAAAAAGGTGTTATCGGTGCTTTCTGCCGTTGTTATGATGTGCCCGGTGTCATCGAGAATTTTCTTTCTGATGTGTACTCAAAGTGTACCGACAACGGAAGATATACATACATCAACGGCAGTACGGCGGCAGGGCTGGTAATTTATGAAAACGGTAAGTTTGCGTATTCAAATCATGCTACTGATCCCGCAGGCGGCAGCCTCTGCAATGCATTTGACTTAGTGCGGATACATAAATTCAAAGACCTTGACGAGGACGCAAAAGACGGTACTCCGACAGTAAAAATGCCGTCTTACATTGCTATGCAGGAGCTGGCGGCAAACGATAAGAACGTAAGACTTTTGTTGCATAAGGAAAAAACGCAGTCTTGCTCTGAGGACTTCGCAGACATCATAGCTCAGAACAAGCCGGACGAAAAAGAAGATGATTGGGTTCTTGACCTTGCGTGCGACAGAAAAGGCAACAATCTGCCGACAATAGACAACTGCGTAAAGATATACTCCAATGATAAAAGCTTAAAGGGCAGGCTTGCGTATAATTTGTTTACACGAAGGCACATTGTAACGGGTGCCGTTCCGTGGGACAGTGACCAAACCGAGCGAGAATGGACAGATACAGACGACGCAGGACTAAGACACTACACAGAAAATGTTTATGGTATAAAGTCGCAGTCTGCCGTAAAAGACGCATGGACGCTGGTTAGTATGAACAACAGCTTTCACCCGGTGCTTGACTACCTCAATTCGCTTGAATGGGACGGCGTAAAGCGTGTTGAAACTTTGTTTGTTGACTATCTCGGCGCAGAGGATAACGCATATACAAGGGCGGTAACAAGAAAGACGCTGACGGCCGCCGCCGCAAGAATTTATGTTCCGGGTATAAAGTATGACAACGTACTCGTGCTTGTCGGTAAGCAAGGGTGCGGAAAAAGCTATATAATACATAAGCTCGGTAGGAACTGGTTCTCCGATACATTGACAACGGTACAGGGTAAAGAGGCATACGAACAATTGCAGGGCTTTTGGATAATTGAAATAGCGGAGTTATCGGCACTTAAAAGAAATGAGGTAGAAGCAGTAAAGCACTTTACCGCAAAATCAGAGGACGCATACAGAGCCGCTTACGGACATCATACAGAGATACGAAAAAGGCAGTGCGTTTTTATAGGTACGACAAATCAGCATGAGTTTCTGAGAGATCAGACAGGTAACAGACGTTTTTATCCGATAGACGTACACGCTGAAAAGGCGGCAAAAAATGTGTTTGAAGATCTGACAGACTACGAAATAGATCAGCTGTGGGCAGAGGCGGTGCAGCTCTATAAAGGCGGCGAAAAAATCTATATGGATACCGCTGAGCTTAAAGAGCTTGCATTGCAGGAGCAGGACAGCCACTTTGAAGAAAGTCCGCTTACGGGTGATGTGATAAAGTATCTGAATACGCTGCTGCCTGATAACTGGGCAGAAATGGAGCTGAGCGACAGACGATTATTCTTAAACGGTAATGACTTCGGAGTAAAAGCCGAGGGAACAATAAAGCGTGAACGTGTTTGCCCTTTAGAGGTGTGGTGTGAGGCATTCGGCGGCGACAGAAAAGATTTCAGCTATCAGAAGTGCAAAGAGATCAAGGACATTATTCTGAGAACGGGGGATTGGCAACAGACAAAAGGTGTTAAGAAATTCGGAAAACTATATGGTGCCCAAAGAGGTTTTTTGAGAATAAAATAAAAAAGTGTTACCCTGTTTGTTACCTTAAAAATATAGGAATTGTCGCATTTTTTGAGCGAAGGTAACAAGGTAACAATTTTTTATATTAAGTATATTGAATTATAGAAATTATAGAAACTAAAGAAGATAATAAAATCTATAATTTCTATAATCGAAGGCAGTTAATAGAATTTTTGTTACCTTGTTACCTCGTAAAAGGAAATATTAGATTTTATCGCATTTTTTAGGGTAACACTTTTACATCAGAAAGGCAAAAAAAGAAAATGCAAGAGGCGAACATTGAAAATTACTTAAAAAGATGTGTAGAAGATAGGGGCGGCATATGCTTAAAGTTCAATTCTTCAAGTATGCGAGGGCTGCCCGATAGAATAATCATAATGCCTGGAGGCAGAATTGTATTTGCAGAGGTGAAAGCGCCAAAGCAAAGGCCACGGGCGGAGCAGGTAAGAGTACACGAACAGTTAAAGCGGCTCGGCGCAGATGTGTTTGTGATCGACAGTAAAGAAAAGGTGAAGGAGGTGCTGTATGAAATTTGTACCGCACAAGTACCAGAGAATGGCAATTGACAAAATATACGATACTCCGAAATGCGGACTGTTCCTTGACATGGGGCTTGGAAAGACAGTTATCACGCTAACGGCGGTTGAAGATCTGATATATAACAGATTTGAGGTTTCAAAGGTGCTTGTTATTGCCCCTCTGAGAGTGGCAGAAGATACATGGAGCAGAGAGTGCGATAAGTGGGATCACCTCAAGGGGCTGACAGTTTCCAAAATATTAGGTACACCACGGCAGAGAAGATTAGCTCTTGCGCAGGACGCAGATGTATATGTGATTAATCGTGAAAATGTGGTGTGGCTCACCAACGAGCTTTCAAGTATCGGGAACGGTTGGTTCTTCGATATGGTTGTGATCGACGAGCTTTCGAGCTTCAAGTCACCCAAAGCGCAGAGGTTCAGAGCATTGAAAAAGTATATATCAAGAAGTACACGAGTTGTGGGTCTTACGGGTACGCCTGCACCCAACGGGCTTATTGACTTGTGGTCTCAGATATATCTGATAGACGGCGGCGAGCGTTTAGGCAGAACGGTAACAGGGTACAGAGAACGGTATTTCGTACCAAATCAGAGAAATCAGACAACGATATTCAACTACAAGCCTAAAGAGGACGCAGAAAAAGCGATACTTCAAAAAATATCGGATATATGCATTTCTATGAAAGCGGAGGATTGGCTTGAAATGCCTGAAAGGATAGATTCGGTTGTAAGCGTCAAAATGACACCTGAGCAGTTAAGCGGCTACGAAGAGTTTGAAAGAAATGCATATATGCAGTTTGCTGAAGGAGAAGTAACGGCAGCTACCGCCGCAGCACTTACGACTAAATTACTACAATACAGCAACGGCGCAATGTATATGAGCACCGGAGAATACGCAAAGACGAACGATCGGAAGCTTGACGCATTGGCAGAGCTTATAGACACCTCAAACGGTAAGCCTATTTTGTGCTTTTACAGCTTCAAGCACGATCTCGAAAGAATAAAGGCAAAATTCGAGTTTGCCAAAAAGCTTGAGAGTTCCGATGATATTGAAGATTGGAACAACGGAGAAATTCCGCTTTTGCTTGCGCACCCTGCCGGAGCAGGTCACGGGCTTAATTTGCAGGCGGGCGGCAGTATTATTGTGTGGTTTGGTCTTACATGGTCACTTGAATTATACCAACAGGCAAACGCACGACTTTACAGACAAGGGCAGGAGCAGACGGTCATTATACATCACCTGATAACCGAACACACGTGTGATGAAAAGGTGCTGCAAAGCTTACAAGGCAAAGCAGACGTGCAAAAGAATGTGATCGAGGCCCTAAAGGCGAAGTACGGGAGGGAGTTTAGAAGAGGTGAGGAAATATGACTGCGAAAGAGTACTTGAGTCAAGTATACTACATAGACCGAGAAATAAATCTCACTCTTGCAAAAGCCGATAAGCTGAGACAGAGTCTATACGGCAGGGCGGTCACATACGACAGTACAGGCGGTGTGAAGTCAAGCTCGGATAAAGATGTGATAGGAAAGACAATCGAGAAAATTGACGAATACGAACGCAAAGCAAACGAGCT
>CAMHNT010000080.1 GCA_946186535.1 uncultured Clostridia bacterium | reverse complement strand
TTTGGAAACTGCCAACTTTTGAAAAAGTTGGATCAAAACTTTTTCCGGCTTCGCTCCGCCGGAAATTTCTTAAGTTGACGACATTGCCCTTTAGGGAGACGCTTTGGCAGAAAGCGTCCCTTCCCGAAGGTTAAAACAAACTTTCCTCGCCGCTCCAAGGCGACTTATCAAGTATATTTAAGGCAACACCGCACAAAGAGCCTCTCGCTTATTCCTCGTAAAATTCAAATACTTTTGTAATTATACCACAAATTTTAAAAACAAGAATACATCAATATTGTTTCAGAACATTCGTGATTTGATTTTAAAATTTATGGTATAATTTTTATTGCAATAACAACTTATTGCAATAAGTATTGGAAGGTGTTTAATATGTCATTTTTTAACGAACTCGGAAAAAAGCTTTCCCAGGCAGGACAGGACGCAGCTCAGCAGACTAAGATTTTTGCTGAAACAACCAAGATAAGTTCTTACATTTCCGATGAAGAGAAGCGTATCGACGATTTGTACAAGCAGATCGGAAAGAGTTATTTTGAGGCTAACCGCAATAACGGTTCCGACATTTATGCCGCTCAGATTGCTGAGATCGTGAATTCTCAGAACAAGATCCTTGAATATCAGCAGCAGATCAGAGATATCAAGGGTATCAAGAACTGCCCTAACTGCGGAGCAGAGCTTAACAAAAATTCGGGCTTCTGCAGCTCCTGCGGATATAACGTTACAGCTGCGGCTTCTGTGAATGAAGCTCCGGTTGACACAACTCCAATCAACACGGTTCCGGCTTACACAATTCCTGTTCCGGTTGAGAATTCGCCTTTGAACCTGAATAAGAACGGAGAGGAGTCTGAGAACAATGCAGAAAACTAAGCTTGGAATTTCGGTAGGACTTTTAGGCGCTATCATGTGTTTTTCGACGCTTTTCAGCGGCTATTTTATTTCTTTGATTTTACTCGGTTACATTCTTTTGTTTGAATCCAACGAATGGCTCAGAAAGAATTCAGTAAAAGCGGTAATACTTCTGATTTCTTTCTCGGCTGCAAGCACGCTGATCGGATTGATTCCCGACGCTATTTCGCTTATTGATTCTGTTGTTTCACTCGTTGGCGGCAGCTTTGGAATTCTTTTCGTTTCAAGACTCGTATCGCTTTGCAATAATGTTTTGAGCGTACTTAAAACTCTTGTATTTCTTGTTTTAGGCTTCAAGGCATTCAACCAGGGTACTATCAAGATCGGCTTCGTTGATCGTATGCTCGACAAGCATTTTTCGAATTCAAACGTAAATCAGTAATTTATAAAGCATTATCCCATACATTGTTTTTACAATGTATGGGATTTTTGTTTATTGCGGCATTTTGATAAAAGCTTTTGTACAAATAAACTATCAGTTAAACAATTTGCTCATTTATAGTTTCAAAGTAAATTTTTACTTTCAAAGAATAAAAATTACAGGTTAAATTGTAGAAATCTGATTTTATAAGTATAAAACGACGAAAAACAAATATAATAAATATTGTTCAATTGTGCAAAATTAACGAAGATTACAAATCTGATTAAAAAGGGTTGCATTTCTGTAACAATTTGTTATAATAGTATTAGTTAATTTTTACAACAGTGTAATAATTATTTTTAGGGGTTGTTTGAATGTCATACTTTGAGAATGAAGAGGATATCGTTGTAACTCCTGAGTTACTTGATAATTTTGCCTCAGGTTCATCGGATTATTACGATGAAGAAAATATAAAATCAATTGAACAAATCAGAGAAGAGAGATATATCAGACAGGAAGAAAGACGTCTCAACAAGAAGAGAGAAAGACGTTCGAAGTTTGTGAATAACTTTATGCCGCTGGTTGCTCTGGCTCTCCTCGTTTCTACAGTTTCATATATGAATTCTCTCCAGTTCGGTCTTGTTGTTTCCTACAACGACGAACAGATCGGAGTAGTCGATAACGCAGGAGTTATCGAAGAAGCCACCAGTCTTATTGACAGCAAAATAATAAACAAAAGCCTCGATACTCTCGAGGACGAGCCTAAATACAAAGTTGCTGTCATTAATAATACATCAGATCTTCAGAATTCAACAGAGCTTAGCCGTTCGATACTTGCGAATGACAACGTTCTTGCCGATCAGATATGCGGTGTTTTCGTTGACGATACATTCGTAGGCGCGCTTGAAAATCAGGAAGAAGCCGAGGAGGTTCTCAATGAGCTTCTTGAAGCAGAACAGAAAAAGGCAAGCGAACTCGGCAAGGTTGACAGCATTGAGTTCAACAGCAGCGTTTCACTTGAAATAGGACTTTATGCAAGAAGCTCCGTTGTGGACAAGGATACTATCAAAGAAAGACTTGAAAACAACGTTGAGATAAGCTATAAAACAATCGTTTTGCAGGAGCAGAACGTTAAAATAAAATATAAGACCGAATATGTTGTTGACGCCACTAAGGAAAGCGGTTATGAAAAAGAAACAACAAAAGGTCAGATCGGCGAGGGTGTTGCTACAAACCGTGTGACATACATCGACGGAACTCAGATCGAAGTCGAGCACGTTAAGGTTACTGCAACAAAGAAGCCTGTTAACAGGGTTATCACTGTTTCGGCGGACAGCGAACACGCAAGCGAAGCAAAGGTTCTTGATTCCGACACAGACAGCGATTCAAAGTCCGGCACTGATACCGACAATAACGATTCCGACAGCAAGGCTAAAGATACCGATACATCAAAATCCGGTACAGACAGCGATGTATCCTCAGAAACAGAGTCTGCTCAGGAAAACGTAACAAAAACTTCGTCATCGGGATTCATCTGGCCGGCACCTAACTGTGGTTCGATAACAAACGAGTTTGGTTATCAGGGTGAAAAGCTCCACAAGGGTATAGATATTTCTGGCCCTTCTGCAGAGGGTCAGCCGATAGTTGCATCGGCAAGCGGTTATGTTACCACAGCAGTTTTCGATTATGGCAGTGAAAATTACGGCTGCTATTTGATTATAGATCACGGCAACGGATATCAGACATTGTACGCACAGTGCAGCGATATTTATGTTGCTTCCGGCACCTACGTTGAACAGGGACAGACAATTGCGGCTGTCGGTTCGACAGGTGACTCAACAGGACCTCACCTCCATTTCGAAATCATTGAAAACGGTGAGTACGTTAATCCAGCCAACTACTTATATTAAGATAAATAACCCCAAAACAAAACAGGGAAAGGGCGCTCCGATAATCCGGACGTCCTTTTCCTGTTTTTTTACCCCGATTTCGAAGACATTCTTGACATGAGCCATCGCCCGAGGAAGGGGACTTTACCGGGCCTTTTTTATCTATCCTTTAACCGCCGGACAGTCAACTCGTGGAAAGGGCTTGGCTCTATGATGCCTAACACAAACTTTATTTTTTCACCGAAATTTTACACTTACAAACCATATGAAACAATAGAAATTTTAATTTATATGTGGTATAATTGAAAAATAAAATCAAAGGAGCGTGATTTTATGAAAGAATATAAAAAGAGAATCGCTGTATTTTTAGTTATATTATCATTAGCTGCCTTTTCGGGCTGTGATTTCATCTCAAAAGAAACTCCTGTAAATGTTCAGAGCATAGCTTCTCAACCGTCAATCGAAACTTCCGACAACGCAAATTCTGCGTCGGATACAAATACAAAACAGAATACCGAAACAGAAAAAGAAACAGATAAAAATACATCCGATAAGAATCGCAAGGAAAGCGACGAGGATAAAAATAAAGTTACCGGATTAACACTCGACGTGACAGAACTAACTCTTGAAGTCGGTCAGTCCGCTCTGCCTAAGGTTACTGTTGAACCGTCCGATGCGGAAAACAAAAATGAAATCTGGGAAAGCTCGGACAAAAATATTGCCGACGTAAACTCGAATGGCGTCATTGAAGCATTTTCTCCGGGAAAATGCGTTGTTACCGTAACATCAGAAGATAACCCGTCAGTCAGCGCTGCGGTTAACGTTACCGTAAAGGAAATTGAAAAAACCAAGGTTTCGGAAATATCTGTCAGCTTCACCGAAGCAACTCTCAAAGTCGGAGAGTCCGTTATGCCTGTCGTTACGATGTCGCCGAGCAACGCTGACACACTCCAGGAGGAATGGACAAGCAACAACGAAACAGTAGCCACAGTCGACAAATACGGCAATATCACTGCTCATTCCGAAGGAAGCTGCACCGTTACCGTAACATCGGTAAGCAACAAATCTGTGAAAAAGAACATAAAAATAATCGTCGAGAGCAACGAAACCGCTAATCAGGGAATTAAGCCGATTGTCACAGACGCAACCTACATCAACGGAATCCTCGTCGTGAATAAAAGCTACGGACTGCCATCTGACTACAACCCCGGCGGACTTACTTGGGAATGCGCTGAGGCGTTCGAAGCGCTGAGACAGGGCGCAGCCGAAGACGGAATAAATATTTATCTTTCCTCCGGTTTCCGCTCATACGAAACCCAGAATCAGCTTTACAACAGCTATGTAAACCTTTACGGAAAAGAAACCGCAGACACATTCTCCGCACGACCCGGACATTCCGAGCACCAGACCGGTCTTGCCATTGACTGCAATATCGTCAACGACAGCTTCATCGGAACTCCCGAAGCCGTCTGGCTTGAGGAACACTGCTATGAATATGGCTTCATTATACGCTATCCTCAGGGCAAGGAAAGTATTACGGGATACAAGTACGAGCCGTGGCACATTAGATATTTAGGAGTTGAAACAGCGCAGGACGTTTATTACAGCGGACTTATGCTTGAGGAATATCTCGGAATTGATTCGGTTTACAGCTATTAATATTATATTTTTTCTTTTAAAAAAATCATAATTCCGCCTATCACCGAAACAATGAATTCGGCTGTCGGAAATGTAAGCCATATTCCTGTCAAACCGAAAAAATATGCCATTAAAAACGCAAGCGGTATTATGACGGCAAAACCACGGCACATGGATATTATCTGTGCAGGGAGCGGATTTTCTGTTGACGAAAAGAAAACGGAAAGTATTATATTGAATCCGGCAAACGGTGCGCCTATGAAATAGAGTCTCAAACCTGTTTCGGCAATCTTTTGCAGTTCGGTATTTCCGTCACTGTTGAAAACACCTGTTATTCCTGACGTAAAAATAAATATAAGAACATATATCACAAGCGAAACGACCTCTGCTGTTCTGACTGCGTACAGCAAAGCCCGTTTCGCTGTTTTTTTATCCTTCTCACCGTATGCGCGGCTTGAAACTGGCTGAAGGCCCTGAGCTATTCCTGTAAAAATGGATATAACAACTATCGAAATATTTGCAATGACTCCGTAAGCCGCAACTCCCACATTTCCCTCAAGCTCCAGAATGAGCATGTTAAATATCAATATTACAATACCCGAAGAAACCTCCGTAATAAGAGAGGGCACGCCCAATGATATATTTTCTTTTATCAGTTTGAAATCAGGGACTGAAGTCTTGAATTTAAATCCGTTTTTCTTTTTCAGAAAATGCACCGACAGAATCAGAATTCCCACGACAGGTGAAAATCCCGTAGCAAGAACAGCACCGAAAATTCCCATATTCAAAGGGAAGATAAAAATATAATCAAAAACAATATTTGAAAGGCTTCCGAAAAGCATTCCGAGCATTGCAAGCTTCGGACTGCCGTCATTGCGCACATAGCAGTTCAGCGTGTTGTTCATAATAAAAGCAGGGGAGAACAGGAGAATTACTTTCAGATATGTATCGGTCATTTCAAAAATATTATCCTCCGCACCGAGCAGAGCGGTAATATTTTTTGAGAACGTCAGGCTTAGCGTAATGAATATCAGTGATAAAAAAGCTGCAAGATATACGGTATTCGTGAAAACTTTGATGCAGATTTCCTTTTTTTCCTGCGCCTTGAAAATCGTATATTTCGTAGCTCCTCCCATTCCGAGCATCATGCCGCAGCCGCTCACAAAGCTGAAAACAGGTATCGCAAGATTCAGCGCCGTCAGACCGTCCGTTCCAAGCCCCTTTGAAACAAAAAAAGTATCGGCAAGGATATAGCATGAAAGGCCCAGCATACCCAATACATTAAGCGAAACGTATCGCACAAATTCCTTTAAAACACTTTCCTTTTTCATAAACTCACCTCAAAACAAAAAAGCGTCAGACACCTGTCTGCTAGTACCGAAACGGCACACGACCTGACGACAGATGTCCGGCGCACTTAACCCTCTACCCGGTGGCAGAGGGGGCACTTTTATTTTCTTTTAAAGATATTATAACCTATATATCAAAAAATTGCAAGCTGAATATCGTACTATTTCAGGGTTTTTGAATCAGTTAAAATTTTATTAACATCTATAAATGATCAATTTTTAAAATTGCAAAAACTTTGACAGAGGACTATTAAAGTTTTTGACGCCCTTTTTTCAAAAAGGGCGCAGGTTCCAAGGGCAGCGCCCTTGGTCGCCGAAGGCATAATCCAGCCCTTTGCAAGGGTGAATTTCAAAAACAGTCCGGTGGACTGTTTTTGAAAGAGGGACGCTTTGGCAGAAAGCGTCCCTACTCGAAGTTTAAAACAAATTCTCCTCGCCGCTCCAAGGCGACTTGATCAAGTATATTTTAAAACTGCTCACATATTTTTTACTCATTCAAAGAACCTGCGTACTATTCCGTAAACCGCCACATCATTCCCATTGAATAGATAAATGTTTCATCATACTCCTCCGGGATTTCTTCAAGATAAGAATCGTAAAAATACACCATACAATCCTTTATGAAAATTGAAACATCATATAGGTCCGACATATAATTTTCCCACGGCGGAACGAGCTGAACAAATCTTGGAGCCAGAAATATAATTTCAATTTCTTTAGCCCATGTGCTGTCAAAAACAATCCTAAGCTTTTTACTTCCCGATTCGCTAAGAGTGAGAAACTTTTTCTTCTGATTATAGTAATCCCCTGTTATATAGCTGAATTCTTTTATCACAGAATCGTGAAATCCTGAAAATTCCTTAATCAGAAAATCAATATCCTCCTGTGTTTCAATATAATTCCAACCGTCAAGTTTTGTGGAAATATCACCTATTCCGAGACCTGATTTTTCAGCCGAACCGTTTTTTATCAAATCAGTCAGAGCATCTTTGTGATTCCATATAGATTCATATCCTTTGAAGCAATTATATTCTTTAGAATCTTTGAGAGAATCATTTATGATTTTCATTTCTTTTTTATTCTTATAGATCCATTTCCCTTTTTTAACAGGATTAATATCAATTTTTTCTACGTTGACTTCATACTGAGGCTTAGATGACAAATCAAGATATTCAACCAAAACTACCTTATCGGATTCATTTAGCTTATCAACCAGAAACAAATTTACTCCGCAGTTTAAAATACCGTAAACCTCTGATATGTAATACTTATTTTCAATTTTGTCAAATATCCTTGCTCTCATTGTGTGATACCTCCTTTTTATCCAATGTTATAAATTTTCAACCTTAGATTATAAACTATAATTATTAGTATGTCAAGCAGGCTGCACTGCATTAAAAATCTTATTTTTCATCTTTCTGAATTTCGTTCATATAACCTGCGGTAATAATACCTGCCGGAAGAGCAACAATAGCAATTCCGAATATTGATGATAGCATAGTTATTATTCTTCCCAATGTAGAAACAGGATAGATATCTCCGTAACCAACGGTAGTCAATGAAATTGTTGCCCAATATATGGCGTCAAAAAAGCTTTCGAAAGAGTCAGGCTCAACATTAAAAATAACCAGTCCGGAAACCAATATATAACCTGCCGCAAGAGTACAGACCGCAATAAGAGACTTTTTCGAC
Organism: uncultured Clostridia bacterium; assembly: GCA_946186535.1. Taxonomy (GTDB): domain Bacteria; phylum Bacillota; class Clostridia; order Oscillospirales; family Acutalibacteraceae; genus RUG592. The sequence goes on along the minus strand of CAMHNT010000080.1, from coordinate 1,563 downwards.
GCTTTTAAAACGTTTCCGATTATCTCGAAGCTTTTAAAATACCTCATTGTCTTAAAAACACGAAGAACTCTTAAAGCCCGAATCATCCTCAAAACTCTTAAAACCTTGAAGCTGCTATTCACAATTGACAGAGACGGAAGTATCGACAGCAAATCAACAACCGCCATTACAGAAAAAGGGTATTTTAAAAATGACAGAATACCTTTTTTCTGAAACTTGTAGTCTGCCGTTATCCACCGAAGAAAATAGTCAATAATAAATATCACCATGGCGGTCTGATCCATTATCTGAAACAGATTATTGTCCTCTTTAAAAGCAAGCGGAACAAGGCTTATGACAATGACAAATATCATAAATGTATCATATACATAACTTAAATTGTCCCCGTTTTCGGATTTCTCGATAATTTCAAATATTCGCTTTCTCATATGTCGTACACCTGCTTTCTGTTTTTCTTTCTTAATTATAATATTATTCTTGTCAACAGTACGACCGTTTCAATATGCCTTGAGACGCCGCTTTGAATTTCAAGGCTAATGCTAAACTAATCATAGTACAAAGACTACGACAAAACAAATCTACGAACTGTATTTCTCTTCCATTAGTTTGCTTTTTATGATTATTGCCAGTTTTATAATCCCTACTATTAAAAGAGCAGCCGTAGAAACCAATAAAACAATCCATACATCCTTTGCAAACAACCGAATAACAAAGAATGGCGCAACGAAACGCACGCTTATCAGAAGTGCTATCGGAAAAATAGCATGCTTGATGATCTCAACCTCTATCCGATGCTGTCTGATCATCCACCTTTTCATCGTAGCTCCCGGATACATTGAAATGAACAATAACGCAACAAGAATCAGATCGATCAACAAATGATAGATAACATACATATCGGACTTGTCATCTCCATTAGACCCTGTCAAAGGAGCAACGATATTCCACAAAAAATTGTTATTGACCAAGTAATCATTCATATTTACCAAAACGATTCCGGCTTTATTCTGATCCGGGTATATGTACATGAATGAAGCATAGTTTTCAACCAATCCCGTATGCTGTAAAACATATTCTCCGTCTGAAATCTCTACACATTCCCATCCCATTCCGTAATATGATCCGTTCCCTTCGGAAGTATTTTCGTAAAACATTTTATCAATCGAGGATTTCTTCAGGGAATCTCTAAGGAAACGCTGATTAAATGCCGTTTAGTCAAATAAGCAACTCGAAAAATCGCTTAACTACACTATCTTGGATTAAAAAAAGATTAAAGCAGTATTTCCCTAAAAACTATTATTTTGGCATCACTGATGCCAATAAAGCGACTAAAATACGTTACCTCATTTCAAGAAATAAAGCTTTTAACGATTCCCACTCCTACCAAGTTGAGTTTACATATAAAAAGTTTTGCGTTTATAATGGTCATTTCTTATTGATATCATTTAAGGAATTAACCATTAATATTTGCTCCTGTGATAAATTATATAACGCAAAACCAACCATATTATTCATGTTATCAATTATAAAGCCAAGTTGATTTTTCACTACAACCTTACAATC
>CAMHNT010000079.1 GCA_946186535.1 uncultured Clostridia bacterium | reverse complement strand
CAATCGGCTCTTTCTCCTCGGTTTCTTTGAGATTCACTTTATTTTTTTTCACCTTTCTCCCCTCCTTCTCAAAACGCTGCCGACGTTTTAATGAACGGGAATATTGTTCATTATTTTTCTACTGTAACAAAAACAAAAAACATTTCAGCCGACAGCATACTCCTCCTGCATTATATGCAGTTTCCGATATAAAATTATAGAATTAAAAAAAGTAAAAGTCAACCGCCAAAGTGGCAGTTATGACGAAAACTTTTTATGTACGAAATTTGACCAAATTGTTATGAAAAGAATTTATCGGACAAAGTTTTTGGAATGTGTAAAAGAAAAAGTGAGTAGCTTCATACTACTCACTTAAACAGTTAATAAATTATAATAGACCGTAACTACATACTTGTCAATTCAATTTCAGAGATTTTATTGAATAAATTTAAAAGCTTGATATAATCACCCCATCGAAAGCAAGATGATAAAATGAAACGCTTTATTCTTGACGGACGATACGGTAAATCAAACGGAGAATTTTTGTAAAATATTAGGTATGTTGACACTAACGTTAACGCACCCTAATAACCGGAAGATCTCTTATTCAAATAAAAAACAAGCTCCGCTGCATATAAAAAAGCAGAGGAGCAAATAGCAAAGTATATCATTCGTCCCCAAAAAGTAAGAGAAAAAGAGCAAGTCCCACATAAATAAACATCGTACCTTGAAATCTGTAGTGTGCCATACGGCTACGCTCAATTTGAGGCTCATAGATCTCATTAGGGTTGTAGGGATTTACCAATATTTCAGACGGAAGATTTTTTCTGACAACACCCGTATACGGCAAATCCGACGTTGCCTCCATTTCATAACCTTTCCAATAAAAAGAATACACAGCATATTTTGTGTATTGTGTTTCGGACGATGAACTTGCGATAGCACTGAGAATACCGCTGGGCTTATAGCCTACAATCACAGCGGATACGGGTTCTGTACAATAACGCTTTTTCTCCTCAATCTTTTGGGGCTTTATCATAAAATACCTCAAGCCGACTGCACAAAGTATTCCTTGAATTATAGCAACTACGATCATATAGAATGTTTCTAAAGGCCCGTTAGCAAATCCGACCAGAACAGACGCCCACCACACATCAACAACTGCGATAACAACATTTCCGATAATATATTTAATATTCCAATTCCTTGTATCCATATTCATTACCTCCCTTTTACTTTTCAAAGATCTCCGGTTACAGCCCATTGTGACTGCTTGCATTAATGTACAAAATCCCCGATTATATAGTAGCATGATGGAAATTGTTTGTCAATAGAGAATCTTATTATTGCCCGATATTTCGAATTCATGCTGAATTCTGCCGTGACTGAATAAAATCTTGGATCGATTTACCTGCTGAGTTAGGGTGTGTTGACACTACGGGAATGTGCAGATTTTTGAGCAGAATTTCTGCTCAGACAAGGAGAAAAATTGCAGGCGGGCTGTCGCCCGGCAAGATTTTCCGACGCAGTATGAGCAAAATTATGCCAAAAAGATGTGCTTTAACGTTAGTGTCAACACACCCTTGTCTAATGCAATATTCTTTTTTGCTTATATTCATCAAATGATTATCCCCTCGCAGTGGTCTATCTCATGCTGAATTATCTGTGCAGTCCAGTCGGTAAATTTTTTCCGCTGCTTCCTGAAATTGATATCCTCAAATTCAACCTCGATTTCCTTATATCTTGTAGTTTTCCTCGTACCCTCGAGGGAAAGACAGCCTTCCTCCGTTTCAAAAGGAAACGCCTTTTTGACGATTCTCGGATTGACCATAATCATATTTACAAAACCGACATTGACTATGATAATTCTTTTCTTATATCCTATCATATTTGCCGCCATGCCAACGCACGTTTCACTGTTCGCAGCAATCGTATCCTGAAGATCCTTTATAATATTAACATCGGCTTTTGTTGCTCTCTCGGACTTCTGCCCTAAAAACAGAATATCCTTTACTATAGGTTTTATCATATTATTCTTCCTTTATCTATGTATATATTTAGGTCAGGCTCAGGTTTTCAACATTACCGCTTAAAAATGTTGATAACTCACCGCAATATAAGTCAATACCGCACAACGAAATTTATTTTCTCCCTGTGCGGCATTGATTAAAAATATTTACTTCCAGCTAAAGCTTCCCGACAAAAGCGTTGTCGATTCGTTCGAAACAGTCAGAAGTCCGCCGTCTGTGTGGCCTACCTTTTCCGAACCGTCCTCAAGTTCTATCCTGCAGTCGCAGGGCTTGACAGACGTGATGAAAGGAATGTGTCCTGCCAGAACCGCAAGATCTCCCTCGCTTCCTCTCAGCGAAAGCTTCACTGCGTCACCCTTAAATTTGTTTCCGTCTGGGGTTGATACGACAAGTTTAAACGTACTCATTTCTGTGCCTTTCTTGCTTTCTCAACAACGTCGTCGATAGTACCTGCAAAGAGAAAAGCCGACTCCGGAAGATCGTCGTGCTTGCCTTCGATGATTTCCTCAAAGCCTCGGATCGTTTCCTTAAGCGGAACATAAACGCCCTCGATACCCGTGAACTTTTCGGAAACATGGAACGGCTGAGAAAGGAAACGCTGGATTTTTCTTGCTCTCTGAACGAGAAGCTTATCCTCGTCGGAAAGCTCGTCCATACCCATGATAGCAATAATATCCATAAGCTCCTTGTATCTCTGCAAAATACGCTGAACCTCACGTGCAACCTTATAATGCTTTTTTCCGAGGATATCGGGATTGAGAATACGGCTTGTGGATTCAAGCGGATCAACCGCCGGATAGATACCCTGTGAAGCTATACCTCTTGAAAGCACCGTTGTTGCGTCAAGATGAGCGAACGTCGTTGCAGGCGCCGGGTCTGTAAGGTCGTCGGCAGGAACATAAACAGCCTGAACCGATGTGATCGAGCCCTTCTTTGTGGACGTAATTCTCTCCTGCAAAGCACCCATTTCGTTTGCAAGCGTAGGCTGATAACCAACGGCTGACGGCATACGTCCGAGAAGTGCGGAAACCTCGCTTCCTGCCTGAGTAAATCTGTAAATATTATCAACGAAGAGAAGAACGTCCTGACCCTCTTCGTCACGGAAATACTCCGCCATGGTAAGACCCGAAAGAGCAACTCTCATTCTTGCTCCCGGCGGCTCATTCATCTGACCGTAAACAAGAGCCGTGTTTCCGAGAACTCCGGATTCCTTCATCTCGTTGTAAAGGTCGTTACCCTCTCTTGTACGCTCGCCGACTCCGGTAAAAACGGAAATACCGCCGTGCTGTTTTGCTATATTATTTATAAGCTCCATTATGAGAACCGTCTTGCCTACGCCAGCGCCGCCGAAAAGACCGATTTTACCGCCCTTTGAATAAGGACAGATAAGGTCGATAACCTTGATGCCTGTTTCAAGTATTTCGGTCGAGGTTGAAAGATCCTCATATCCCGGAGCCGTTCTGTGAATGTTCCAGCGTTCACAGTCCTTCGGCGCTTCACCGTTATCAACAGTGTCACCGAGAACGTTGAAAATTCTGCCGAGCGTTTCCTTTCCGACAGGAACACTTATTGCCTTGCCCGTATCCGTAACGGGCGTACCTCTTTTCAGACCGTCTGTCGAGGACATTGCAATACATCTTACCGTACTGTCTCCGATATGCTGTGCAACCTCAACGGTCAATGTTTTATCCTTAATCGGGATAGTAAGCGCATTATATATCGAGGGCAGATGACCCTCATCAAACCGCACGTCAACTACAGGTCCCATGACCTGAGCCACCGTACCGTTTTTAACCTTTGCCACCCCACATCACTCCTTCTTCTTTTTTTAATACGATTCCGAACATACTATTAACATAAGACATCGCCCGAGGATAGGAGGATTCCCAGTCAGAATTTTTTCTATCAGAATTATTGGACTTTTTATACTTTTTCATCCAATATCAAAAACTTAATCCTGTTAAAGTTTTTGCCCCGCTTTTTTCAAAAGGCGCCCCGAAAGAAGTTCCCTTGGGGTAAAAAGCCCTTAACAATAAAGTTCGGAGTTGTATTTAATTGCTGCCGGCTACTATTTCGGTGATTTCCTGTGTTATTGCACCCTGGCGTGCCCGGTTGTATTCAAGCTGTAAATCGTCGATCATGGACTGTGCGTTCTTCCCTGCCGAATCCATTGCCATACGTCTTGCGGCAACCTCGCTTGCGTAGCTTTCACGGATAAGTCCGATAAGTCTGCCGTTTATATATTCCGGTACGGCTTCATTCAGAATAGTAAGCTCATCGGGTTCAAAAATTGTTCCCACGCTTTTTGAACCCTCCTCTGCCGTAAGCGGCAGGATCCACGATATCCGTGCTTCCTGAGTCATGATCGAAACGTATTTTGTGGAGATTACGCCAAGCTTCGAAAACTTTCCCTCGACAAAATCCCTGCAAAGCTCTTGCGAAAGCTTTGCGCCGTCTTCCAGCGAAAATTTTTCCGATGACGGATAACCACCACCGAAACGCTCGCACGCTCTCTTTCCGATAGGAATAAACTCCGCTCCCTCATACTCTCTCGCAAGCCTGAAAACGTTTGCATTGTAACCTCCTGCAAGACCTCTGTCGCCTGCGATAACGATGATGCGTGTTTTGTCACTTTCATTTCCTTTTATATATGGACTTTTTCTGCACTCACCGCACGCCGTCAGTAGCTTTACTATTTCCGAAACAGCCTTCGAATACTGGCGGCTTTTGTTCATAACGTCCGTTGCGTGACGTATCTTTGACGATGCAACAAGCCCCATGGCTTTTGTAAGGTGGAGAGTCGAGTCAACGCTTTTTATTCTTGTGCGGAGTGCTTTTGTATCTGCTCCCACAAAATCACCTCTTCATCTCTTCGAGCGTCGCTTTGAGCGATTCAATATCGCTGTCGTCAAAATAGCCGTCCTCAATACGCTTGAGGAACTCCCGATTTTCATTCAAAAGTTTTTCGTAAAGTCTCTCCTCGTACTCATGAACCTTGTCAACAGGCGTGTCATTCAGATATCCGTTGATTACGGCATAAACGATAGCAACCTGACAGCCGACATGAACAGGTGAATTTCTGTTCTGCTTCAGAACCTCAACGATTCTCTCACCGAGCGCAAGTCTTGCTTTTGTATCGGCATCAAGGTCGCTTCCGAACTGTGCGAACGCCTGCAATTCACGATACTGCGAATACAGAAGCTTAAGCTCGCCCGAAACCTTTTTCATACCCTTAAGCTGAGCGGAGCCGCCTACACGGCTTACGGAAATACCCGGGTTGATAGCGGGCATGATTCCAGAATGGAAAAGCTCCGTTTCAAGGAATATCTGACCGTCCGTGATAGAAATAACGTTCGTAGGGATATATGCAGAAACGTCGCCTGCCTGTGTTTCAATAATAGGAAGCGCCGTGATTGAACCTCCGCCGTACTCCGGCGCAACGCATGCGGCACGCTCGAGAAGTCTCGAATGGAGATAGAAAACGTCACCCGGGTACGCTTCACGTCCCGGAGGTCTGCGGATAAGCAGGGAAAGCGCGCGGTAAGCGACAGCATGCTTGCTCAGGTCGTCATAAATTATCAGAACGTCCTTGCCCTGCTCTCTGAAATACTCCGCCATCGCACAGCCGGTATACGGTGCGATATACTGAATAGGCGCACTCTCTGCGGCTGAAGCGGAAACGATTATCGTATAGTCCATTGCGCCGGCTCTTGAAAGCTCATTTGCAAGCTGCACAACGGAGCTTGCCTTCTGACCTATTGCAACATAGATACATAGAACGTCCGTGTTCTTCTGATTGATAATTGTATCGATAGCGATTTCGGTTTTACCGGTCTGACGGTCGCCGATGATAAGCTCACGCTGACCTCTGCCGATAGGTATCATACTGTCGATAGCTTTGATTCCCGTCTGCATCGGCTGAGAGATGCTCTCTCTTTCGATAATTCCGGGAGCCTCGGATTCGATAGGCTTTGTTGCCGTACAGTCAGCAGGACCTTTTCCGTCAATCGGCTCTCCGAGAGCATTCACAACTCTTCCGAGAAGCGCCTCGCCGACCGGAACGGAAAGAACCCTGCCCGTTCTGCGGACGGTCGTACCCTCACGGATATTGTTGCTGTCGGAAAGTATCGCAACGGAAACGGTCTCGTTTTCGAGGTTCTGCGCCATACCGTATGTGCCGTCCTCAAATTCGAGAAGCTCGCTCGCCATACACTCACGAAGTCCGTAAACTCTCGCAATTCCGTCACCGACGAGGATAACCGTACCTGTTTCAGCCATTTCAATTCTTGATTTATAGTTTTTGATCTGATCCTTTATAATACTGCTGATTTCTTCAGGCTTCAGACTCATTGGTTCATCACATCCTTTTTTTTACTACGATTCCGTAGACATTCTTGACAGAGGACATCGCCCGAGGACAGGAAGAATTCCCGGTCAGAGGTCTCTTATTACTACTATTCCATAAACATTACCGACATAGGACGGGAAGAATTTCCGGTCATCAGCGGCTTCTTATGCGTCCAGCTTTTCCTTTATGTCATGCAGTCTGCGTCTCAGGCTGCCATCAAGCACCTTGCCGTCGATATGAACGATAACGCCGCCCAGAATCGCATTGTTGCAGGAACACTCCATAATGACTCTTTTTCCGCAGAATGCCTCCAGCTTTTCTTTAAGCTTTTCCTTTTCTTCCTTTTTAAGAGGAACTGCGCTGATGACTTTTGCCGTTGCAATGCCGTCCGTCGCATGATAAAGCTCTTCATAGTCCGATATAATTTTATGTATATATCTTATATTATTCTTCTCACAAAGAACCTTGATAAAAGACACAACATATTCATGGAAGCCTTTTGAAAAAGCCTTTTCTATTGCTTCTGTTCTTTCCTGAACAGGAATATTCGGTGAAGCAAGAAAATCCAGATATTCGGGAGTTTCCTGCAATAATCTTACAACTGCTTTAAGGTCATCGGAGATAACCCTTTCAAGCTTCTCCTCTGCGGCGAGCGTAAACAGTGCAACGGCATACTCCTTACTTGTTTCAGTCATTGTCCTCACCTATTTTCTCAATAAATGAATTTATAAAATCTCTGTGGTCGGCAGATTTTATTTCTCTTTCCAATATCTTTTCAGTAAGCATTGTCGAAACCTCAGTGATTTCATGCTTAATATCGGATTTAGCCTTTTGCTTTTCAAGTCTTGCGTCGTTCTGAGCCTGACGGATAATATCGTCGGCTTTAAGCTTTGCACTTGAGACGATCTTGTCGCTTCTGCGTTCTGCCTTTTTGTTTGCTGCTTTGAGTATTTCGCCTGCTTCCGCTTCTGCGCCTGCAAGCTTTTCCTCGTAGGATTTCTTTGCAGTTTCGGCTTCTTTCTCGGCACGCTTCGCACTCTCGAAGTGTTCGTCAATCAATTTCTGACGATCTGCAAGCACGTTTTTCACAGGCTTGTAGAGAAACTTTTTGAGTATCAGAAACAGAATCAAAAGGTTGAGAAGAGATATTATAATCTGCCAAATATTAATAGATATAACATCTGATGATTGCATAATAAACTACTCCCAAAATTAACCGAGATTTGACATTGTATTGATAAGAATATTTACAAATCTGCCCGGTGCTACGAAGAGAAGCAAAATTGCGATAACGAGAGCGTAAAGACCCGTTGTTTCCGCAACGGCACAACCCATGAGCATAGTTGTTGTAACCGTGCTTCTGCACTCCGGCTGACGTCCGATAGCTTCACACGCACTTGCAACCGCGTTACCTTCACCGATACCGGGGCCGATACCTGCGATCATTGCCATACCTGCGCCGAGTGCGCAGCAGCCTAAAATAATACCGATAGCCAATTCAATCATTTTATTTTCCTCCATCTTAAACAAACATCAATAAAAAAATCAGTTTTCCTGCAGCTTAAAGCCCTTCTTGTTCTGCCTTTCTCTGTAATCATCGGCAGGGAATCCGTTTGCGATATACAGCATCGTGAGCATTGCGAATATGAATGCCTGCAAACAGCCGCTGAAGATATCGAAGTAAACCGACAGCAAAGCCGGGATACCTATCTGCAGAAACGGGAACTCTCCGAAGAATCCCGAAATATTTCCCAGAATCATTTTCGTAAGTCCCTGTAATCCCGTCGCAACGAGAAGCGATATTACCGTACCGGAAAGCACGTTTCCGTAGTGACGGAAAGCCATTGAGATCGGCGTCGCAACCTCGCTGATAACGTTGAGCGGAGCGAGGAACGGAACGGGGTCGCCGAAGCTTTTCAGGTAATGCACCGGACCGCACTTCATCTTGTAGTGGGTTATCAGAATGAAAACCAGAAGCGCCCACCCGAAAACGACGTTAAAATCAGACGTCGGCGGATAAAGTCCGATAAGCGTAAGCAGGCTCGAGAAAACCGAAAGACCCATAACAGCCCCGACGAACGGCGCAAAATCTCTGAAATATTCTCCCATATTATCCAGAACGAGATTTTCCGTCGCTTCAACGATCATTTCAAGAATGTGCTGTCTGCGGGTCGGCTGCGTCGCCGAAAGTCCGTGCGTCATAAAAAGACACAGGAAAAATATCGCAATTATCACAAGCCATGAATTGACCTGGGATTCCGTAATCGGAAGATTCTGAAGCGGCATATTTATTGTAAAATAAATCCGCGCGCCCGAAATCTCAATATCATCGGAAACCGGAGTAAACATAATATACAGCACGATACCGCACAGAAACGGAATGAATGTTAGGATCAGAAGCAGAGCATCTATAATACGAAAGCTGCTTTCTTTATTTTTCACTTTTTTAATTCACCACCTTTTTCAAATGAGAAATATCGATAAAAATATAAACCGATCCGGTCGCCTGCATTTACGGTTAACTCGAAAAATATATCAAACAAAAGACAGACAGCCTGTCAAAGCTTTCGTAACCGTACAATACAAGAAGGGGTGTGACCGAAGCAATTGTATATTCAATCGCTCGGTATTTCCCGTGAATTTTATTCTTCTGCCTTAGTCTCCTGATTTTTGTCGAGATAAGGTCTGAAGGCAACAGCAATGCGTGGGAAAAACAGCGGAACTATCGTAGTGATCGGATTGAAAAAGAGAACTCCGACCGCAAGAACGGCAAACTGCATAAACAATCTCATTGTCTGAGAAAATTTCATCGTCTGCGCCGCCTCCTTCTGTTCCTTGTCAACCGCTTTCTGAATGGTGATACCCATTAAAAAGAAATTGGCAATTGCGCCGAACGCCGACAGAACGTTTCCGAAAAGAACGTTCAGATCCCACTTTCCGACTACAAGAAACACCGCTTGCATTATCATACTCAGAAGCAGAACCCAAACGGCAATGTAGACGGTTTCACGACGAACGGTGTCATCAACCTTAGTCATAAATTTTCATCACACCTTTCACAAAATTAATCGGTGACTTTTGAGCAAATCAACCAATTAATAATATTATAGTTTAATTTGAACATTTGTTCAAT
>CAMHNT010000078.1 GCA_946186535.1 uncultured Clostridia bacterium | reverse complement strand
TAAGCCCCTCATCAAGATAGAGAGACGCAGAACAAAAAAACCACAAAATAAACATAATTCAAAATTCAGTACACGTAGCCGTGTGTTTCTATATAAATCGGACCTTTTTTACACTTGAAATTCTGCATTGCAATGCGATTTTTAAAAAGTCAACCCTATTTTTTTGAAAACACCCCTTGACATTTTGACAAATTGCTATTATAATGATAAATTGTATCATAATAGCGATTATTACGCTATTATCAATTCTTCCAAAATTTTTGTATTGCACAATTAACTAAAATGCGTATAATTTAGATTTTATTCTTGTGCATTTATACAATTTTTTAAAGGTTGAATTTTCGGTATGACTTGTTATGCGAATGCCTTTGTAACCTTTATGCGGCAATATTTACAGTGTATTTAAAAATCACAAAAGGTATTTCGGCAGAATAGACAAGGACGTATATTAAGATTGGAGTGACAAACAAGCCTATGGTGAATGTAAAACCTGTACAACTGGGAAATACAACCCGTATGAGCTTCGGTAAAATCGATGAAGTTATCGGTATGCCTAACCTTATTGAAATTCAAAAGAAGTCTTTTGAATGGTTTTTAACCGACGGTCTTAAAGAAGTTTTCAAGGATGTTTCGGGAATCAGCGACCACTCGGGCAATCTCGTGCTCGACTTCGTCGACTATTTTCTCGACATCGACCACCCGAAGCACTCTGTTATCGAGTGCAAGGAAAGAGACGCTACATATTCGGCTCCCCTGAGAGTTACGGCACGTCTTATCAACCGTGAAACGGGCGAGGTAAAAGAGTCCAACATCTACATGGGCGACTTCCCTCTCATGACCGCAAGCGGCACATTCGTTATCAACGGCGCCGAGCGTGTTATAGTATCTCAGCTCGTAAGAAGCCCGGGTGTTTACTACAAAATGGATCACGACAAAACAGGTAAGGAGCTTTTCTCCTCTACCGTTATCCCGAACAGAGGCGCATGGCTTGAATACGAAAATGACGTAAACGACATTTTCTATGTCAGAATAGATAAAAACAGAAAGATCCCCGTAACGGCATTTATCCGTGCTCTCGGTCTCGGAACCGACGAGGAGATCTACGAATATTTCGGCGATGACGAGCGTATCAGAGCGACAATCGCAAAGGACGGCTGCAAGACCCAGGAGGACGGTCTCATTGAGGTTTACAAGAAGCTTCGTCCGAGCGAGCCGCCGACGGTTGAAAGCGCTCAGCAGCACATCGACAACCTCTTCTTCGATCCGAGAAGATACGATATGTCAAGAGTAGGCAGATACAAGTACAACAAGAAGCTCGGTATCTCCCACCGTCTCGTTGACCAGACTCTCGCACAGCACGTTGTAAACCCACGCACAGGCGAGCTTATCGCAATGGAAGGTGAAACCGTAAACCGTGAAAAGGCTCTCGAAATCGAGAACGCAGGTATCAGAGAGGTGCTCGTAAAGCTTGACAACGACAGCGTTATCAAGGTTATCTCCAACGGTATGGTTGATCTCACAAAGTATGTGGATTTTGACATTAAAGAATGTGAGATTGACGAGAAAGTACGATTCAGCGTTCTCAGTGAGATCCTTGACATGGGTCTTGAGGGCGACGAGCTTAAGGAAGAGCTTAAGAGACGCAAGCCAGATCTCGTTCCGAATACAATTACAATTGACGATATTTTCGCTACGATCAACTATATGAACAACCTCGCAAAGGGCATCGGCGTTACTGACGATATCGACCATCTTGGAAACCGCCGTATCCGCTGCGTCGGCGAGCTTTTGCAGAACCAGTTCAGAATCGGTTTCTCAAGACTCGAAAGAGTTATTCGTGAGAGAATGACGCTCCAGGCTCAGGACCTCGAATCTCTCACTCCTAACTCACTCATAAACATTAGACCCGTAACAGCTGCAATCAAAGAGTTCTTTGGTTCATCACCGCTTTCACAGTTCATGGATCAGAACAACCCTCTCGCAGAGCTCACACACAAAAGACGTCTTTCAGCCCTTGGTCCGGGCGGTCTTTCAAGAGACCGTGCAGGATTTGAGGTTCGTGACGTACACTACAGCCACTACGGTCGTATGTGTCCTATCGAGACTCCTGAAGGACCGAACATCGGTCTTATTTCCTATCTTGCAACGTTCGCAAGAATCAACTCTTATGGCTTTGTCGAAGCTCCTTTCAGAAAGATTGACAAGGAAACAGGCGTTGTAACGGACGAGGTTATCTATATGACAGCCGACATGGAAGATGAGTTCATCGTTGCTCAGGCCAACGAACCGCTTGACGAGAACCACCGTTTCGTAAATTCCAAGGTTCACGGCCGTTACAGAGACGAATTCGTTGAGCTTGAAGCTTCAAGATTCGACTTCATGGACGTATCTCCGAGAATGGTAGTTTCAGTCGCTACGGCTATGATTCCTTTCCTTGAGAACGATGACGCAAACCGTGCCCTCATGGGCTCGAACATGCAGCGTCAGGCAGTTCCGCTTCTCGTTACGGAAGCTCCTATCGTCGGCACAGGCATGGAGTACAAGGCAGGCGTTGACTCGGGAGTTTGCCTTCTTGCCGAGGGTGACGGTGTTGTTACAAGCGTAAGTGCGGACGTTATCACTGTTCGCTACGACACACACGGCAAGAAGTCTGGCGACATAGATTTCGAGGATACAGGCAGAATCGTTGAACACGAGGTAACAAAGTTCCTCCGCTCCAACCAGGGCACCTGTATCAATCAGATTCCGATCGTTGAGGTCGGCCAGAGAGTCAAGAAGGGCGATGTTCTTGCTGACGGTCCTGCTACGAAGAACGGTGAGATTTCACTCGGTAAGAATGCACTCATCGGCTTCATGACATGGGAAGGCTATAACTATGAGGACGCCGTACTTCTTAACGAAAAAATGGTTCGTGATGATTATTATACATCTATCCATATTGAAGAATACGAAACAGAGGCAAGAGACACAAAACTCGGCCCTGAAGAGATAACAAGAGAAATCCCGAACGTCGGCGACGACATGCTCAAGAACCTTGACGAGGACGGTATTATCCGTATCGGTGCCGAGGTTAAGACAGGCGACATTCTCGTCGGAAAAGTAACGCCTAAGGGCGAAACAGAACTTACCGCCGAAGAGCGTCTGCTCAGAGCTATCTTCGGTGAGAAGGCAAGAGAGGTAAGAGACACCTCCCTCAGAGTACCTCACGGTGAGTGCGGTACGGTCGTTGACGTAAAGGTATTCACAAGAGAAAACAGCGACGAGCTACAGCCGGGCGTTAACAAGGTTGTACGCTGCTACCTCGCACAGAAGAGAAAAATCAGCGTCGGCGACAAGATGGCAGGCCGTCACGGAAACAAGGGTGTCGTTTCAAGAATTCTTCCTCAGGAGGATATGCCGTTCCTTCCGGACGGTACTCCGCTTGATATCGTACTCAACCCTCTCGGCGTACCTTCACGTATGAACATCGGTCAGGTACTCGAGGTTCACCTTGGCTATGCTGCAAAGGCGCTCGGATGGAAGATTATGACATCTGTATTCGACGGTGCACACGAGCAGGATATCTTCAGCATATATGAGGATATTGCAGAAAAAGCCAAGAACAGAGAGCTTCCTCCGCCGGAGTCACCGAAATTCATTGACTTTACGGAGTGCTTCGACAAGAACGGCATTTCCATGGAGTGTAAGACAAGAGTCCGTGACGGACGTACAGGCGATTACTTCGATAATCCTGTTACAGTAGGCTACATGTATTACCTGAAGCTCCACCACCTCGTTGACGATAAGATCCATGCACGTTCGACAGGTCCTTACTCCCTCGTTACACAGCAGCCTCTGGGCGGTAAAGCTCAGTTCGGCGGTCAGCGTTTCGGTGAGATGGAAGTTTGGGCGCTCGAAGCTTACGGCGCAGCTTATACACTTCAGGAGATTCTGACGGTTAAGTCCGATGACGTTGTAGGACGTGTAAAGACATATGAGTCGATCGTTAAGGGTGAGAACATCCCGACGCCGGGTATCCCTGAGTCCTTCAAGGTTCTTATCAAAGAACTTCAGTCACTTGCTCTCGACGTCAGAGTTCTTGACGCAGATGGCGAGGAAATCGACCTCAAGCAGGATCTCGACGAAGAGACAAATCCGAAGGCAGTCGAGAACAGCTCCTTCCCGGGCAAGTCGGTAATGACAAGCAGCGACATGAGCGGCATGACATACGAGGACGATCCGAGCGGCGCCAACATGATTGACGAGTCTGGCATTATCGATGATTCCTACAACGACGACGAATTCTACGGCAGTGAGGATATCGAGGACTTTGACTTCAGCGACGACGATCTTTTCGGCGGTGACGACGATGATCTCTTCGGAAGCAACGATGATACTTTTTAATAAAAGGGAGGATAAAGAACTATGGGATTTAACGTATTCGATTCTGTAAAGATAGGTCTTGCATCCCCTGAGCAGATCAAATCTTGGGCTTATGCCGCCGACGGCGAAGTAAAAAAGCCCGAAACAATAAATTACCGTACACTCAAGCCTGAACGCGACGGCTTGTTCTGTGAGCGTATATTCGGACCGCAAAAGGACTGGGAGTGCTTCTGCGGCAAATATAAAAGAGTTAAATACAGAGGAAAAATCTGTGAAAACTGCGGTGTTGAGATCACACGTTCAAAAGTAAGACGTGAGCGCATGGGCTATATCAGCCTTGCCGCTCCGGTATCTCACATCTGGTACTTCAAGGGTATTCCCTCCCGAATCGGTCTTATGCTTGACATATCTCCGAGAACACTCGAAAAGGTTCTCTACTTCGCTTCCTACATCGTAATCGATCCGGGCGAGGCAAGAGAGCTCAAAGAAAACCAGTGTCTCTCCGACCGTGAATACAGAGAGATGAAGGAAAAGTACGAGGATGATTTCAAAGCCGGTATGGGCGCAGAGGCAATCAAGGAACTTCTTGAAAAAATCGATCTCGAAGAGCTTTCAAAGCAGCTCAAGGACGAGCTTGTCGATGCAACTGGTCAGAAGAGAGTCCGTCTCATCAAGCGTCTTGAGGTTGTAGAGTCGTTCAGACTTTCCGGCAACCGTCCCGAATGGATGATCCTTGACGTTATTCCGGTAATTCCGCCGGATATCCGTCCGATGGTACAGCTCGACGGCGGCCGTTTCGCAACCTCCGACCTTAACGATCTTTACCGTCGTGTACTCAACAGAAACAACCGTCTGAGAAAGCTTCTTGAGCTTGAAGCTCCGGACATTATCATAAGAAACGAAAAGAGAATGCTTCAAGAAGCCGTTGACGCACTCATCGACAACGGCAGACGAGGCAGACCTGTAACCGGTCCTAACAACAGACCTCTCAAATCTCTTTCCGATATGCTTAAAGGTAAGCAGGGACGATTCAGACAGAACCTTCTCGGTAAGCGTGTTGACTACTCCGGTCGTTCGGTTATCGTCGTAGGTCCTGAGCTTAAGATGTATCAGTGCGGTCTTCCTAAGGAAATGGCACTCGAACTCTTCAAGCCGTTCGTTATGAAGCGTCTTTGCGAGACTAAGAAGGCACAGAACATCAAAGCTGCAAGAAAGGCAGTCGAGCGTTCAAGCCCCGAGGTATGGGACGCACTTGAAGTTGTAATCAAGGGTCACCCGGTAATGCTCAACCGTGCGCCTACGCTTCACAGACTCGGTATCCAGGCATTTGAGCCTGTTCTCGTAGAGGGTCGTGCCATAAAGCTCCATCCGCTCGTTTGTACAGCGTTCAACGCTGACTTCGACGGTGACCAGATGGCTGTTCACGTACCTCTTTCGGCAGAAGCTCAGGCTGAGGCACGTTTCCTCATGCTCGCTTCCAACAACCTCCTGAAGCCGTCTGACGGTAAGCCGGTTGCAGTACCTACACAGGATATGATCCTCGGTTCGTACTACCTTACACTCGACAAGGAAGGCGAGCCCGGCGAAGGCAAGGTATTCAGAGACGTTGACGAAGCTATGATGGCTTATGAAACAGGCGTTGTAAGCCTGCACGCAAGAATCAAGGTTCGCCGTGAAATGGAAATTGACGGCGAGATGAAATCCGCAATCGTTGAAACAACGGTCGGAAAAATTATCTTCAACAGACCTATTCCTCAGGATCTGGGCTTTGTTGACAGAAGCATTGAAGAGAACAAGCTTAAATTCGAGATTGACTTCCTCACAGGAAAGAAACAGCTCGGTAAAATCATCGGTAAGTGCCTTGAAATCCACGGCACACAGACAACCTCCGTTGTGCTCGACGCAATAAAGTCACAGGGATACAAGTATTCAACAAAGGGCGCTATCACTGTAGCCGTTTGTGACGCTACTATCCCGCCGCAGAAGAAAGAACTTATCGCAGAGGCTGAGAAGCAGGTTGATAAGATCTACAAGATGTACAACATGGGTCTTTTGTCAAACAACGAGCGTTACAGCCGTATCCTCAAAATCTGGGAAAAGACAACAGACGACGTAACAAGCGCCCTCCAGGGCAACCTTGACAGATACAACCCGATCTACATGATGGCTGACTCAGGTGCCCGTGGTAGTATGAGCCAGATCAGACAGCTTGCAGGTATGCGCGGACTTATCGCCAATACATCGGGTAAAACGATTGAAATTCCGATCAGAGCCAACTACCGTGAAGGTCTTAACATTTTGGAATACTTTATTTCATCCCGAGGCGCTCGTAAGGGTCTCGCCGATACGGCTCTCCGTACAGCCGACTCAGGTTATCTTACACGCCGACTTGTTGACGTATCACAGGAAGTTATCATATATGAAGATGACTGTAACACAAAGAGCGGTCTTGAAATCTTTGATATCAAGGAAGGCAAGCAGCTCATCGAGGAGCTTCAGGAGCGACTCGTAGGCAGATTTCTCCTCGAAGATTTCGTAGACGAGAATACAGGTGAGGTTGTTGTATCCAAGGACAAGATGATGACAACGAGCGACGCCAAGAAGATCGTCGAAGCAGGCACGGAAAAAATCACGATCCGTTCCGTTATCGGCTGCCGTGCTAAGCATGGTGTCTGCAAAAAGTGCTACGGCTCGAACCTTGCGAACGGTCAGCCTGTAACAGTCGGTGAAGCAGTAGGCATCATTGCCGCTCAGTCTATCGGTGAGCCGGGTACACAGCTTACAATGAGAACGTTCCACACCGGCGGCGTTGCATCGGCTGAAGATATCACACAGGGTCTTCCGCGTGTCGAAGAACTCTTTGAGGGACGTAAGCCTAAGCACCTCGCAATTCTTTCGGAGATCGACGGTGACGTTCGTTTCGAAGAAATCAAGGGCAACACACACGCTGTTATCTACAACAAGGAAACAGGCGACGAGAAATCCTACCTCATTCCTTTCGGTTCAAGAGCAATCGTCGAAGAGGGTACAACAATCACCAAGGGAAGCAAAATCACCGAAGGTGCTGTCAATCCTCATGATATCCTTGCAATCCTGGGTCCTGACGATGTACAGAACTACCTTATTCAGGAAGTTCAGAAG
This sequence comes from uncultured Clostridia bacterium, assembly GCA_946186535.1. GTDB lineage: Bacteria > Bacillota > Clostridia > Oscillospirales > Acutalibacteraceae > RUG592. The sequence goes on along the minus strand of CAMHNT010000078.1, from coordinate 2,009 downwards.
ACATACCGTATGCAGGGTGTTGAAATCAACGACAAGCATATTGAAGTTATCGTTCGTCAGATGATGAAGAAGGTAAGAATCGAGGAAGGCGGAGATACTCAGTTCTTCCCGGGAACACTCGCAGAAAAGAACGACGTTCTTTCCGCAAACGAGGAAATCCGTGAGAGAATCGAAAACGGTGAGACGGGGCTCAAGGAAGCAACCTACAGTCAGCTTCTTCTCGGTATCACAAAGGCCTCCCTCGCAACCGACTCCTTCCTTTCCGCAGCATCGTTCCAGGAAACAACAAGAGTCCTCACCGATGCGGCAATCAAGGGCAAGGTTGATCCTCTCCTCGGTCTTAAGGAAAATGTTATCATCGGTAAGCTCGTACCTGCAGGTACAGGTATGAACCGTTACAACTCTATCGAGCTTGTAAAGACGGAACCGGACGAAGACGATGATGATGAAATCCTTGATGATTTTGATTCTTCGGAAGACGTTTTACTTGACTGATTCCAATGTATAAATAAACTTACCTCCCGTACGTTTGTGCGGGAGGTTTTGTTTTACCGTAATAAGACGAAAAAACTCCCTGTCGAAAAAATGACAGGGAGTCTTTGGTATTCAGAGCATCCGCCCCGACTATTCATTGTTTAATCGCATTAATGCTTTTGAAATAAATATTGCCAACTACTTTTTAAATGAATCGCCGACGGAACAACTTAAAATTACATTTTATTTCCGAAATTAATCGTATTCAACAACGTCAGCCCACTTGAGGAGAAGCTCCTTCTCTTCCGGGTTGCCCTTAACGGACTGAGCTGCAGCAACGATCGGAAGCCACTTCTGGATATACTGGATTGCAGTGTCGCTCTTAAGCGAATAGAGCTTCAGATATTTCTCTGCTGTTTCGTCTTCGCCCTGAAGCTTGAAGAGCAGATATGTGATCGCTGCGTCCGCTGCCGCATTACCCTGGGAAGCGTGCGACCAGTCAAGAATATAAGGTGTACCGTCTTCTGTGATAATAACGTTACTTGGGTTAAAGTCTCCGTGGCAAACCTTGTTGTGCTTCGGAGTTGACTCCAGACGTGTCTCAAGCTCATAGCGGATAGTTGCGTTAAGCTCTGTTTCCGCAATTTTTCTTCTCATCTTAACCTTGAGGTTATTGAGCAAAGGCGACTTCTGAGTGTGAACAAAAATCTGAAGATCAACGAAAAGCTCGAGATACTCGTCGAACTTGTCCGGATTATCCTTCATAAGTTTGTCGAGAGTCTCACCCTCGATGAAATCTGAAACGATAGCCCACTTACCGTCAATCATGTTGATAGCACGAATACTCGGAATATTAAGGTTTGTTTCCTCGATTCTTGCCTGGTTAAGAGCTTCATTCAAAATGTCGGACTTCAAAAAGTCGTTATCAAAAACCTTAACAGCTGCGTCACCGTCACGGTAAATTGTCTTCTTCTCTCTCTCGGCAATAACAATTGCATTCTCTAAACTCATATTTATTCTCCTTTATAATTAAATTTCTGCACAAAGTCAGATAAATTGATTACTTAGACATAAGACCATTGCTTTAAATTGGGACATCTCCTCCCTATCACATTTAATACAACCGGCAACGAACAAACACAGATTATATTTGTGCCAATGATATTAACTGCTTCCCCGATATATTTTGCATTTTCTGCTTATTACAATATTAAATAAACCTTCTTTGCTCCTTTTCTGCTGATTTTTCTTAATAAAGAATGAGCATACTGTTTATAAAATTAACATATAAATATATACAGAATATGCATTATACTCTTCTTCGTCTAAAAGGCTGCGGGCTTTTTAAGCGAATACTGGTATTAATTTCTTTCTTATTTTTCAAAATTATCGATTGAATATATTATACAGTCTTTTTAACTAAAATGCAAGTAAATTATGCAAATTGTCCCTGAATTTTTTTAAAAAATTTTTTAATATTTTTCCGTAACCACATCAAATATAACGAAAACAATATATTCCCTGATTTTGGAAAC
>CAMHNT010000077.1 GCA_946186535.1 uncultured Clostridia bacterium | reverse complement strand
ATATAACTGAAAAATGGAAAGCCAACCATTAATCTGGAGATTTCTATCTATGGACATGGTGCATAGAAGACGTTATCGTATATGACGATCATTCTAATCAATTGAGTGCAGATGAAATTGGATTTTACAGTTTTTTAATAAAAAATTTGTAATTATACTTGCAAACGTTTCCGATTTATAGTATAATACTAAAGCATTACGCACATAAGCACGCATCAGACAGGTGCCTTAAGGTAGTCTGAGTAGGTGCTTATGGAGGAAAAACCAAGGAGGAAATAAAAAATGGCAGTAGTATCAATGAAGCAGCTTTTGGAGGCAGGCGTTCACTTTGGTCACCAGACAAGAAGATGGAACCCTAAGATGGCAGAGTATATCTTTACGGAGCGTAACGGTATCTATATCATCGATCTTCAGAAGACTGTAAAGAAGCTTGAAGAGGCTTATGCATTCGTTCGTGATTTGTCCGTAGAAGGCAAGTCCGTTCTCTTCGTAGGAACAAAGAAGCAGGCTCAGGATTCCGTTAAGGAAGAGGCAGAGCGTGCAGGTGCTTACTATGTAAACGCAAGATGGCTCGGCGGTATGCTCACAAACTTCACAACTATCCGCCGCAGAATCGCTCGTCTCAAGCAGCTCCGTGAAATGGAGGCTGACGGTACATTCGATCTTCTCCCGAAGAAGGAAGTTATCAACCTCAAGCACGAGATCGAGAAGCTCGAGAAGTTCATGGGCGGTATCGAGGATATGGGCGAGATTCCCGGCGCATTGTTCATCGTTGACCCGCGCAAGGAGAGAATCGCTGTTGCTGAGGCTAAGAAGCTCGGTATTCCGATCGTGGCTATCGTTGACACAAACTGTGATCCTGACGAGATCGACTACGTAATCCCGGGCAACGACGACGCTATCAGAGCTGTAAAGCTCATCGCAGGCACGATCGCTAACGCTATCATAGAGGGCCACGAGGGTCAGATGGGCGCAGCAGAGATCGCTGAGGACGAAGCAGAGGCAGAGGAAGCAGCTGAGTAATTATTGCTCGGACATTGTTACTGAATTTCCGCTTGCTTTTAGTAATTTATGGTTTTGACGGTTTTTTCGTCAAAATCATAAATTCACGGAAGTTTCCTTGTTTTAATTTTTAATTATTAATAATTGATTTTAAATAAAATATTTATTCGGAGGTAGAAACGATGGCTTTTACAGCACAGGACGTAAAGACACTTAGAGAGAAAACAGGCTGCGGTATGATGGATTGTAAGAAGGCTTTGACAGAAGCTAACGGCGACATGGACGCAGCTATTGATATTTTGAGAGAGCAGGGCCTTGCTAAGGCTGCAAAGAAGGCAAGTAGAATCGCTGCTGAGGGCGTTGCTTATGCTGCAACCAACGAGGCAGGCAACATCGGTGTTGTTATCGAGGTTAACGCTGAGACAGACTTCGTTGCAAAGAACGCTGATTTCCAGAACTTTGTAAAGACTCTTGCAGAGACAGTTATCGCTGAGAATCCGGCAGACGTTGACGCTCTTGCTCAGTGCACAGCTGCAGGCACAGACGTTAAGGTAGCTGACCTTCTCCAGGAGAAGATCCAGACAATCGGCGAGAACATCAAGATCAGACGTTTCGAGAGATTTGAGGGTGCTTCCGTAGCTTACGTTCACGCAGGCGGCAAGATCGGCGTTCTCGTAAACTTCGAGACAGATATCGATTCCGCTAACGCAGATTTCATCGCTTACGGCAAGGACGTAGCAATGCAGATCGCAGCTCTCAACACACAGTACCTCGATGAGGCTGATGTTCCGGCTGAGGTTGTTGAGCACGAGAAGGAGATCATGATCGCTCAGATGAAGCAGGATCCTAAGATGGCTAACAAGCCTGAGCAGGTTCTCGCTAAGATCGTTGAGGGTAAGGTTGGCAAGTTCTATAAGGAGAACTGCCTCGTAGATCAGGAGTTCGTTAAGGACAGCTCCAAGACTGTAGGTGCTTACACAAACGAGACAGCTAAGGCTCTCGGCGGCTCAATCAAAATCAAGAAATTCGTTCGTTTCGAGAAGGGCGAGGGTCTTGAGAAGCGTCAGGACGATTTCGCAGCTGAAGTTGCAAGCATGGTAAAGTAATTAATTTTTAATTAATGTTGGTTTATTGAAGGGCTGTACCGAGGTGCAGCCCTTTTTATACTGTTATTAATATTCTGATTGAACCAATATTATAATAATTTGATTTATATGAATATGTGCTGAACTATAAAATTTTATTGTAACGGCATAGATACAAAAGTTAGTTATAACTCAATAGATTTAATGTGAAAAATGCCTAATTATTTGTTGCTGAATTGAAATTCTGTGAAACTTTGTCATTCGATTACGGTCTGTTTATTTTGAAAAATGACAGTTATTTAATCAAAGTAACAATACGGGTGATTTGTTTAATAATTGCTTAACTTGACATTATTTGGTTATTGGGTTAAAATAGATTAGTCTTATTATCTTTTTTATTAATATGGGTTATTTTGGTTATAATATAGATTGACCCTGATTTTACGGAATTTATTTTTGTTTTTATATATAATCTTCTATTAAAATGTTATTATATATTAACTGATGATTAAGGTATTTAATCGTATTTTGGTATTAATGATGATATTTTAATAGAAGATAGCATTTGAATATTTTTTATTATTTCACTATATAATTATCGGTTAATTTTAATCTTCATAGGCACCGTTCGCTATGAAGGATAAACTTAGTGTTGCCGGTATTTTAATATAAATTTTATTATTGGAGGAAATTTAGTGGCGATGAATGTAAACTACAAAAAGCAAAACGGCACGGACAGAACCAAGTCATACGGAAGTAAGAGTGCAAAGACCAAGCCGCCTGTTAAGCAGCATTATAAGCACAAGCCTAACACAGCGAAGAAAAAGTCCCAGAATAACCAGTCAAAGGTTAAGCCTACCGTAAGAATTATGTTTCTCGGAGGACTGAATGAGATCGGAAAAAATATTACGCTTTTCGAGTGTAATAATGATATTTTTATTCTTGACTGCGGTATGGCTTTCCCGGATGGGGATATGCTCGGTGTTGATCTCGTAATTCCTGATTTTTCCTATGTTGAGGAGAATATCCACCGAATCAAGGGTATCGTGCTGACCCACGGACATGAGGACCATATCGGCGGACTGCCTTTCCTTTTGAATAGAGTTAAGCTCCCGATTTACGGAACGGCTCTTACGATAGGATTGGTCGGAAACAAGCTTAAGGAGTACGGACTTTTCAACAAGACTCAGCTCAACGTCGTAAAGGCAGGAGACACCATCAAACTCGGATGTATGAAAGTTGAGTTTATTCATGTGAATCACTCGATTCCCGATTCCGTTGCCGTTGCAATTCATACTGACGTGGGCACTATTGTTCATACAGGTGACTTTAAAATCGACTGTACGCCGACTACGGGTGAAATGATTGACCTCGCACGTTTTGCGGAGCTTGGAAAAGAAGGCGTGCTGGCTCTTCTGGCTGAATCGACGAATGCCGACAAGCCGGGTTACACTATGACTGAGCAGACAGTTTTCGAATCGTTCGAGAGACTGTTCCAGAAGGCTGAGAACAAGCGCATAATCATTGCGACCTTTGCTTCGAATATCAGCCGTATCCAACAGATTATCTACTGTGCGGAAAAGTACGGAAGAAAGGTTGCTTTCTCCGGAAGAAGCATGATCAATTATATTACCGTTGCAAACGAGCTCGGATATCTTGACGTCCCCGAGGGAGTCATAATCGACATCGATCTCCTCAAGCGTTATTCGTCCGACGAGATAGTTCTTGTTACTACAGGAAGTCAGGGCGAGCCTATGTCCGCTCTTTCGAGAATGGCATATTCCGATCATAAAAAGGTTGAAGTAGGTTACGGTGATTTTATCATTATTTCCGCAAATCCGATTCCCGGAAACGAAAAAACTGTCGGAAACGTAGTAGATGAACTCCTTAAAAAGGGCTGTGAGGTTGTTTATGAATCCATGTATGAGGTTCATGTTTCGGGTCATGCCTGCAGGGAGGAACTTAAAATTATTCACGGTCTCACGAAACCGAAGTTCTTTATTCCCGTTCACGGCGAGCAGAAGCATCTCAGAAAGCACGCTGAGCTTGCTCTTTCGATGGGAATGGAGCACAAAAATATCTTTATCGGTGATGTAGGAAACGTTGTTGAGCTGAACGAATCTTATCTCAAACAGCTTCCGTCTGTTCAGGCTGGCAAGGTATTCGTTGATGGTCTTGGCGTCGGAGACGTCGGAAGCATTGTTCTTCGTGACAGAAAGCATCTCGGTCAGGACGGACTCGTTATTATCGTTGCAACTCTTGATACCGACAACGGCAGCGTTATTTCGGGACCGGACATTGTTTCAAGAGGTTTCGTTTACGTCCGTGAATCTGAGGATCTCTTTGATGATGTCAGAAGAAGCGTATCCGATGTTCTTTACGACTGCGCTTATGAAAATATTCATGACTGGAGCACAATAAAGAACAGGGTTAAGGATGATGTGTCGAAGCTCATTTTTGAGAGAACACGCCGAAACCCGATGATACTTCCGATTATTATGGATGTATAATATATTGGTGTATCTAAAAACGAACGGAAGTTAAAAATGTCGGGTGCTTAAAGAATAGTTATTATTGGCACCCGACAAATAACCGTTTCTTTGGATTTTTATGATCCGTTAATATCAAAGTGCGTTTTTGGCGCATGGAGGTTGATTGCTATGAAAAGGCCGATTTATTTTCAGCCGCTTTCCCTTATTTTTCCTTTGGTTCTGATTCTTATGGCGTTTGCCGCAAGGAGATATGACCACAACGTATTTGTTTTTGATATTTGTCTTGCTTTGATTTCTGCTGCTGTTTTTATATACATGATATTCAGATACCGCAAGTATGTTGACGGTATCGTGCGTGATGCTGTCAGAGGAATCAAGGGTGTAAACCATTCCTATCTCGAAAAGTTTACGATACCTGTTGTTGTTGTGGGAAAAAAAGGAGATATTCTGTGGTACAATTCAAAGTTCAGAAAAAATCTTGCACATAACAAGGAATGTGCAGGCGAGATGATAGCTTTGTATGTTTCCAATTCGGATATTAACAGAATCGTTGACAGTTCGGGCGTCGATGTATCGTATGACGGAAGACGCTATACTGTTATAGCTTCCGCAGTAAGGAACGGCGCGGTGCTTTATTATCTTGATGATACCGAGTATAAAGTTACGTCAAAGCTTTATTCTGAAACAAGACCTGTCGTAGCAACCTTAAATCTCGACAACAGAGATGATTTTGAAAGAAACAATGCCGATGATACAGTGAATCAGGCGGTCGTTCAGGTGGAATCCATTCTGAAAAAGTGGGCAGCCTCCTGCGACGGAGTCTATCTGAAGAATTCATCGGGAAGATATAAGATTATTATTGATGAAAAGCATCTGAAAACAACTATAGAATCAAAGTTCAGACTGCTTGAGGATGTAAGATCCATCAAGGTGTTCGAAGGTTCCGTTGACACTACGATTTCAATGGGAATCGGAAGAGGCGCTTCAACGCTGAAAGAATGTGAACAGTGGTCGCTTCAGGCTCTCGACATGGCGCTCGGAAGAGGCGGCGACCAGGTTGCAATCAAGCAGAAAGACGACTACGAATTTTTCGGTGGAGTTGCTCATGGCGTTGAAAAGCATGAGAAAGTCAAAGCTCGCTTAATCGCAAAAGCTCTTTCGGAAAAAATCGCCCAGTCTGACAATATCTATATTATGGGTCATCAGACCTCTGACCTTGACGCAGTCGGTTCTGCAATCGGCATGTGGAGCGTTATTTCGAAGACGTTTGAGAATCCTGTGAGAATCGTTATAAATAAGGATACGTCACTTGCGAGAATTTTCCTTGACAATTTCATTTCTCACGGATATAAGAATACTTTCATTTCGCCTGAAGAAGCGAAGAAAAATGTCAATGAAAAGACGCTTTTGATTATCGTCGACACGCATTCTCCGACATTTGTCGAGGATATTGAGCTTTATAAAATGTGTAAAAATGTTGTTGTAATAGATCATCATCGAATGATGGTCAATCACATCGACAATGCATGCGTGTTCTTTCACGAACCGTTTGCATCATCCGCAAGTGAAATGGTTACGGAGCTTATTCAGTATATCAACGACGATGCTCTGAACCGATACGAGTCTGAAGCTCTGCTTGCGGGAATTATGCTTGATACAAAGAATTTTGTATTGAGAACCGGTGTGCGCACCTTTGAGGCTGCCGCGTATCTGAAGAAAAACGGTGCCGATACCGTTGAAGTCAAGCGCCTTTTCTCGGATTCTCTCAATACATATAAAACAAAATCTCAGCTTGTTTCCGAAGCCGAGATTTATAACAACAGTGCAATAGCCTGCACGGACGACAAGATGAACGAGGACAAGGATATCAGAATTACCGCAGCCCAGGCGGCCGACGAACTGCTGAGCATAAAGGATGTCCAGGCGTCGTATGTTATCTACAAATCTCTCGATAATATGTGCATTTCGGCACGTTCGCTCGGAGATCTGAATGTTCAGCTTGTGATGGAACGTCTTGGCGGCGGAGGTCATCAGACAATGGCAGGAACGAATCTCGGAAAAATATCGAGAGCCGAGGCGAGAGAGCTTCTTGTCGATGCCATCAATGCAATGGCTGTTGAAGAGGCGGACGGTACGTCGTCCATAAAAAGGAGGAATTTATAATGAAGGTAGTATTGTTACAGGATGTAAAAGGTTCGGGAAAAAAGGGTGAACTCGTAAACGTCAGCGACGGTTACGCAAGAAATTTTCTTTTTCCGAGAAATCTCGCGAAGGAAGCAAACGCTCAGGCAATGAACGAGCTTAAAAACGCTGCCGATTCAAAGAAGTTCAAGATCGACCAACAGATTGCTGAAGCAAATGCGGCTAAAGAAAAGCTGGAGGAAAAGACAATTGTTATCCATGCGAAGGCAGGAAACAACGGAAAGCTTTTCGGTTCGATCACAGCAAAGGAAATTGCAAACGAGATAAAGCAGAGATATAATATTGTTGTTGACAAAAGAAAAATTTCGATTGTCGGTGAAATAAAACAGTATGATACTTATGATGCCGAGGTTAAGCTTTACAGCGGCATTTCGGCAAAGATTTTCGTAAAGGTCTGCGAATAAAATTCAGAGAGGGAGGATAACATGGCAGATTTTGATTTGAGTTCTGCGTATTCGTCAATAAAGCTGCCATACAGTCCCGAGGCGGAACAGGCGGTTCTTGGCGCTATACTCATTGATTCCGAGTGTATGGCGAGAGTTGCCGAGATCCTGCCGAAGGCGGATTTCTTCCATATCGAGCTTCACAAGCTCATCTATCAGGCTATGCTCGATCTGTTCACCGAAGGCAAGGTCATAGACTTTATCACGGTTCTTGAAACTCTCAAAAAAGAACCGGCTTTTGACGAAGCTACAGGAAAGACCTATCTCGTACAGCTCGGTCAGGCTGCGCTTTCAACCGAAAACGTAGATGTTTATGCGCAGTACGTCCGTGAAAAATTTGACATAAGGTCACTCATAGAGGCTTCCAGAAAAACGATTGAGGAAGCAGGCGAGGGCTCAATGGAGGCGGATACACTTGTTGACGCCGCAGAACAGCGAATATTCGATATCCGTCAGGGTAAAAGTATTCAGGGCCTTCAGCATATCGCCGAGGTAATTCAGGAAACATATGACAGACTTGACCTGCTTAATTCTGCCGACAATGAGGAAATGAAGCCTCTTTCTACCGGAATAAAGGGTCTTGACAATTATATTACCGGACTAAACAAGTCCGACCTTATACTTCTTGCGGCACGACCAGGTATGGGTAAAACTTCGTTTGCGCTGAACATTGCGAGAAGCGTCGCCGTTACTCAGAGAAAAAAGGTTGCGTTTTTCTCTCTGGAAATGTCGAAGGAACAGCTTGCTTCCCGTCTTCTTTCGACGGAAGGGCTTATAGAAAGCCAGAAGATAAAAACGGGAAAAATGTCCGAGGATGAATGGTCGAGACTTATTCAGGCTGGCGATGTTCTTTCGGGATCTGAGCTTTATCTTGACGATACGCCGATGATAACAGTTCCCGCAATGAAAGCGAAGCTCAGAAGACTTAAGGGCGTTCAGCTTGTTATAATTGATTATCTTCAGCTTATGCAGACGGGAAGACGGATCGACAACCGTGTTCAGGAAATTTCCGAGATAACACGAAATCTGAAGATTCTCGCCAAGGAGCTGAACGTTCCGGTTATAACTCTCTCTCAGCTTTCCCGTGCCAGCGAACAGAGAGCCGACCACAGACCTCAGCTTTCCGATATGAGAGACTCGGGTTCTATCGAGCAGGACGCCGATATTGTTCTGTTCCTTTACCGTTCGGATTACTACAACGACAATGCGGAGAACGCTGAGGAAGAGGATAAGAACAGCGGCGAATGCATAGTTGCAAAAAACCGTCACGGCGAAATGGGTACAGTTGATCTCCACTGGAGAGGTGAGTTTATGCGCTTCACCGCCAAGGAGGTTATCGATGTTTAAGGAAATAGAGAGTGCCGTTTCCGAATATAATATGTTTGAAGGTAAAAAACACGTTATCGTTGCGCTGTCGGGCGGAGCGGATTCGATGTGTCTGCTTCACTTTCTTGTGACGAATTCAGAAAAATTCGGGATATCGGTTTCCGCGGCACATCTGAATCATTGCCTGCGAGGTGCGGAATCCGAAAGGGATTTTGATTTCGTTTCCGATCAGTGCGGAAAACTCGGAGTAGAGCTTTTTACGAAACGCTGCGATATATCGGGAATCGCAAAAGAAAGAAAAATCGGTCTTGAGGAGTGCGGAAGAGAGGAACGCTACAGATTTTTTGATGATCTGATAAGGGACGATGAAACCGTCGTTGCAACGGCTCACACCGCTTCGGACAATGCCGAGACGGTTCTGATGAATATTACCCGAGGCTGCGGAATGGAAGGGCTGACCGGAATTCCGCCGGTAAGAGGAAAAATAGTCAGACCTCTGATAAGGTGTTCAAGAGCCCGGATCGAAGAATATTGTGAGTTGAACGATGTTCCTTTTGTTACCGACAGCACGAATCTGTCCGATGAATATAACAGAAACAAGATCAGACTTTCAGTATTGCCGGAATTAAAAAAAATAAATCCTTCCGTTGAAAATTCAATCAATCGTCTTTCAGGAATAGTTTCAAAAAATCTGGAATATATTAGGAAGAAAACTGTTTCGGAATTTGAAAGATGTAAAAATGATAAGGGTCTGAGTATATCGGAACTCAAAAAATGCGATAATAATATTTTACCCGATGTCATCAAGCTTTCCGTGGAAAAGTATTTTGATATATCTGCGGAGAAAAAGCATATTGATATAATAGAAAAAATAATCAAAGACAGTCAGGGTGCAATCGAGCTGAGAAAGAACAAAGCTGTGAAGGCTGTCGGAGATAATCTTGTTTTCGAAAATATTTTAAAGA
>CAMHNT010000076.1 GCA_946186535.1 uncultured Clostridia bacterium | reverse complement strand
TAAATGAATTTATTTAAATATTATTTGGCAGCGAACGTTTGAAATTTTTGATGAAGAGTCGGATTTTGCTTAAATCAACCTTTATTGCAAAAAAATAATGCTGTGTTTTTATAGGTGCGTATATGGAGTCTAAGAGGAATATATTGGGACTGACTCAATCCGAAGTTTTGAAAAAACGAAAAAACGGAGACGGAAACAAGCCCGAAACAATAACAACCAAATCATACAAACATATTCTTTTTGAAAATATATTTTCACTTTTCAATATTCTGAATCTTGCTATTGCAGTGATTCTTATCGAGGTAGGATCACTGAAAAACTGTCTTTTCATGATGGTTGTAATCTGCAATACATTTATAGGTATTATTCAGGAAATACGTTCGAAGCGTGTCATCGACAAACTTTCGATCGTAAATCGTTCGCCCGTCACCGTCATAAGAGATGGGAATAGACAGAGCGTAAGCATCGGCGAGCTTGTGAAGGACGATGTCATAGAGCTTTCCCCAGGCTGCCAGATACCAAATGACTGCATAATTCTGAGCGGAAGCTGCGAGGTCAACGAAGCTCTCGTAACAGGCGAATCCGACTCGGTTTTCAAACCAGAAGGTGAAAAGCTTCTTTCGGGAAGCTTTATTGTAAGCGGGAAATGTCTTTGCAGGATAACAGGGATAGGCAGCGATAATTATGCCGATTCGGTTTTGGGGCAGATAAAATATGTGAAGAAAACAAATTCCGAAATCGTGAACGTAATACGCAAAATTATTGTTGTAATAAGTATATGCATTATCCCTTTCGGCGGACTGCTTTTTTATAATCAGTATACATTGTCTCACAACACATTAAAAGAAGCCGTTGAAAGTTCTGCCGCTGCTCTGATAGGCATGATTCCGGAGGGGCTCGTTCTTCTGATATCGACTGTTTTTGCAATCGGAGTGATCAGACTTTCTAGAAAGAAAATCCTCTCTCAGGACCTCTATTCTCTTGAAGCGCTTGCAAGAACCGATGTTCTCTGTCTCGATAAAACGGGCACAATCACGACAGGTGAGATGAAGGTCGAGAAAATTGTATCATCGAAAAATTTTGATGAAGAATATCTGAGAAAGCTTGTTTCAATAATTTCATCAAATTCCGATGACAGCAATGCGACTATGAACGCAATACGCAGCTGCTTTGAGAACAGCGGCGACTTCACTGCTGATGTAAAGGAAAAATATCCGTTTTCGTCCGAGAGAAAATGGTCTGCCGTAACAGCCGAAGGATTTGGAACCATTTTTATGGGTTCAGCGGAAACTATGTTTAAGGAAAATGCCGACTATTCTGATTTAAGCGAAAACGATTCCGAGAATTACAGGGTTGTTGCCGTTGCAAAATCCAATACTCCGCCTAAGAATTTTGAACTTCCGGATGATTTGGTATTGGTCGGATTTATTTTGATGTCAGAGGAGGTCAGAGAAAGTATCGGAGAAACTTTTGACTATTTTCAGAGTCAGGACGTTGAACTTAAAATTATATCCGGCGATAATCCCGTAACCGTGAGAAAACTCTGTTCTTCAGTTTTTAAAGAAAAAAGCGAATGTGTTGATATGTCTGGAGTGAAAGATGAGGAAATTCCCGGAATTGTTGAGAACAATAGGATTTTCGGAAGAGCAACGCCGAATCAGAAAAAATTGATTGTCTCCGCTTTGAAGGACAAATGTCACACGGTCGGAATGATAGGGGACGGCGTGAACGATGTTCTCGCATTGAAAGAGAGCGACTGTTCGATAGCTCCTGCAAACGGCAGTTCCGCCGCAAGAAACATCTCCCAGCTTGTGCTTCTTGATTCCGATTTCAGATCTCTTCCTGCGGTCGTCGAGGAGGGAAGACGTTCCATAAACAATCTTCAGAACAGTGCGTCGCTGTTTCTTGCGAAGACGATTTTTTCCGCAGTCATGACGCTGATATTCATGTTTATAGATTATCCCTATCCTTTTGAGCCGATTCAGATGACTCTGATAAGCTGTCTGACGATAGGATTTCCGTCATTTATATTATCGTTCCTGAAAAACAAGAAACGTATCAGCGGAAGTTTTTTGAAGAATATTATAAAAAATTCCGTTCCTGCCGCCGTCGCAAATATTTCTGCTGTTCTGACGGTGGTAATTATTGCGGAATTCGGAAAGCTCACCGATTTCGAGGTATCCTCACTGTGTGTGCTTGCTATGGCAGTAACGGGTATTATTCTTATAATAAAGATATATAAACCATTGTCTCCGATAAAGCTTTTTGTTATTGTTGTTTCCATAGCAGGTTTCATACTGGCATTCAGCTTTTTCAGCGGATTTTTCGGTCTGGCTTCGGTTCTGACGTATATTGATTTTTATATGATAATAATGGCTGTATGTGATGCGGCTGTTATGATAATGCTAATGTTTTTGTTTTCAAAAATACCCTGATAATTCCAGAAAAATAAGATAAACGATAGTTTATCTGCACAAAAAATTAAAAAATGCCGCTTTGCGGCATTTTTAGGAGTAACATTTCGTTAAGGGCTTTGTACCCCAAGGGCACTTGGCTTCGCCGGCGCAACTTAAAAACCCACGAGGGCTCTGCCCTCGAACTGCCAACTTTTAAAAAAGTTGATAGTTCTCTTTTAAACTTTTTCGTGAAATTTTAGTATTTGATCATTTTCAGTTTTTTAAAAAACTTAATGTACTGTTTCAGCCATAGTTTATAAATAAAAAAATTTATCGTATTTTTAAATATTAAATTAATATTTAATATTTTACTTTACAGATTGGACAGTTTATTGTAAAATAAAAGTGATATTGAAATTTATTTCCATCGGAGGATAGATTTATAATGGAACCAAAATATAAAAGAGTTCTGCTGAAACTCAGTGGCGAGGCTTTGGCAGGCGAACAGAAAACAGGTATTGATTTTGACGTAGTGGCTAAGTACTGTGAGCCTGTGAAAAAGCTCACAGAGATGGGAGTTCAGGTTGCCATCGTTGTCGGCGGCGGAAACTTCTGGAGAGGAAGAAGCAGCGGAAGCATGGACAGAACGAGAGCCGATCATATGGGGATGCTTGCGACCGTTATCAATGCTCTCGGAGTTGCCGATACGCTTGAACAGCTCGGAGTAAACGCCAGAGTACAGACTGCCATCTCAATGCCTCAGGTTGCCGAGCCTTATATCCGCAACAAGGCAATCAGACACATGGAGAAGGGAAGAGTCGTTGTTTTCGGCTGCGGAACCGGAAATCCGTTCTTCTCAACCGACACGGGCGCGGCTCTCAGAGCTACCGAAATCGAAGCCGACATCATGCTGAAGGCTACAATGGTAGACGGCGTTTACGACAGCGATCCGCACAAGAATCCGGATGCCGTAAAGTTCGACAGAATAACTTTCCAGGAGGTTCTTGCAAAGGGACTTCAGGTTATGGACAGCACAGCTGCTTCTCTTTGTATGGACAACGATCTGCCGATTCTTGTTTTCAGCCTTGACAATCCCGACAATATCGTTTCCGCTGTATGCGGCGAAAATGTCGGAACCGTTGTTTCCAACTGATAATTAATATAAAGAAGATTATATTCCAAATACAACAATAGATTTACGGAGGAAATGCTTTATGAAAGACACATTGAAAAAATGCGAGGAACGCATGATAAAGAGAGTTGACCACCTTGAGGTAGAGTACAAGGAGATCAGAGCCGGCCGTGCCAACCCGAATATCCTTGACAGAATTATGGTTGATTACTACGGAGCTCCGACAGCTATCAACGCTTTGGCTGCCGTTTCCGTAACTGAGGCGAGAACTCTCACTATCCAGCCTTGGGACGCTACTGTTCTTAAGAGCATTGAGCGTGCTATCCAGACTTCGGACATCGGAATAAATCCTCAGAATGACGGCAAGACAATCCGTCTTATTTTCCCGCCGCTCACAGAGGACAGACGTAAAGAAATCGTTAAGGATATTGCAAAGATGGCTGAGGCTAAAAAGGTTCATGTCAGAAATATCCGCCGTGATACTATCGACGATCTGAAGAAACTCAAGAAGAACGGCGACATCACGGAGGACGATCTCAAAAATGCTGAGAAGAAGGTTCAGGACCTTACGGACAAATACATCAAGAGCATCGATTCTCTTTCCGATGCAAAACAGAAGGAAGTTATGTCAATCTGAGTATAAAGGACTGAAGACATGGGAATTTTTTCAAACAATTCAAACTCAAACGATATTGACATATCAAAAATAAAGCTTCCGGAGCACCTCGGAATCATAATGGACGGCAACGGCAGATGGGCAAAAAAACGCGGTCTGCCGAGAAGCGCCGGACACAAAGCCGGTGCTTCGACCTTTCGCACCATAACCCGGTACTGCAGTGATATAGGAATAAAACACCTGACTCTCTACGCTTTTTCAACCGAAAACTGGAGCAGACCCAAAGCCGAGATTGACGCTTTGATGAAGTATTTTAAGCAGTATCTCGAAGAAGCTCTCAGAGATTTTCTTGACGATACGGTTAAAATAAAGTTTTTGGGCGACATCTCTGCGTTCCCGGAAGATCTGCGTGAGCTTATGAGAAAAAACGAAGAGGTTTCGGCTGACAGAAACGGTATGATTCTGAATCTCGCGATGAATTACGGCGGCCGCGCCGAGCTTGTTAATGCGTTCAGAAAGTTGGCTCAGGAGGTCGCCGAAGGTGAGCTTTCTCCGGACAGCATAGATGAAAGCCTCATCTCAAGCTGTCTTTATACCGCAGGTCAGCCCGATCCCGATCTTATCATACGGCCAAGCGGAGAATACAGAACGTCTAATTTTCTCCTGTGGCAGTCTGCTTATGCGGAATATTATATTGACGATGTGTTGTGGCCCGATTACACAAAAGAGCACTTGAATAAGGCTTTGCTTGAGTATTCCAAACGCAACAGAAGGTTTGGTGGTGTATAGCTATGAAAACAAGAATTTTAACTGCTGTTGTCGGAATCAGCATTGCGGTAGGATTAATGGTGCTTGGTTCGATTTTTCCAATCATTATTGATGTGTGTCTTGCGGTTATTGCCTGCATGTGTCTGACTGAAGGCTTGTCGGCAAAGGGACTTAACAAAAAGTTTACCATTATTATTCCGTGCGTGGGATTTGCATTTCTGTTTCTGATGTTATATTCATACACGGCGATATGTCCCATACTCGTATTCCTTTTGATTCTTTCATTGTTCCTGAGTATGATATTCAATCACGAAAACCTTGTTTTCCCGGATCTTGCTTATGCTCTGACAATGACAACGCTGTGTACATTAGGCATATGGACAATAATATATCTTTTTGATCAGACTCATTCTGTCGTGGGAATATTCTATGTAGTTGTTGCATTGGCGAATCCTTGGCTTGCCGATGCAGGAGCTTATTTCGGAGGAAGCCGCTTCGGAAAGAAAAAACTCTGTCCGAAAATAAGCCCGAAGAAAACGGTTGAGGGCGCAGTTTCGGGGTTTATAATCGGAACGGTTCTTTCTCTTCTTGTGGGAATAATTTTTGAAGCGTTCTTCTTCAAAAACGGAGAAACGGTGAACTATATTTATCTTCTTATTTTCTCTCTGTTGGGAGCTGTTGTTTCGATCGTCGGCGATCTGAGCTTTTCTTTAATAAAAAGAAGCTGCGGAGTAAAAGATTACGGTTCTCTGATGCCGGGCCACGGAGGAATGCTTGACAGATTCGACAGCGTTATTTTTACGGCTCCGATTCTTATGATACTTAATATGTATTTACCGATCATTGTTGAAAAAGCAGGGTGAATAGTATGACTGAAAATATTTCGATTTTGGGTTCGACAGGCTCGATAGGTACCCAGACCCTGAGAGTCTGCGAGCTTCTGAACATAAAAGTATCTGCACTCACAGCTAACAGCAACATAGACCTTCTTGAGGAACAGGTGAGAAAGTTCAGGCCTGCGCTTGCAGTGATGGGAACCGAAGAGAAGGCAAATGAACTTAAGCTTCGTATTTCGGATACGGATACGAAGGTCTCTTTTGGCTTAGACGGACTTTGTGAAGCCGCAGCAATAGACGGAGCGGACACCGTTCTGACTGCCGTTGTTGGTATGATAGGATTAAAACCTACGCTTACGGCTATTTCCGCAAAAAAGAATATTGCTCTTGCAAACAAGGAAACTCTCGTTGCCGGCGGAAGTCTCGTGATGAAAAGCGCTGAGGAAAACGGCGTGAAAATATATCCGGTTGACAGCGAGCATTCCGCAATATTCCAGTGCCTTCAGGGCTGTCCCGACAGGAAAGCTCTGAAAAGACTTATACTAACGGCGTCCGGCGGACCGTTCTTCGGAAGAAGCTCCGAGGAACTTAAAAACGTTACCGTTGAGCAGGCTCTGAAGCACCCGAACTGGAGCATGGGCGCAAAGATAACGATAGACTCTGCGAGCATGATGAACAAGGGTCTTGAAATAATCGAAGCAAAATGGCTTTTTGATGTTCCCGTAGACAGAATAGATGTCGTCGTTCATCGTGAGAGCATTGTTCATTCAATGATAGAATATACGGATAATTCCGTTATCGCTCAGATGGGTGTTCCCGATATGAAGATACCTATCCAATATGCATTAACATATCCGGAAAGGATCGAATGCGATGTACCGCAGCTTGACCTGACAAAGCTTTCGTCTCTAACTTTTTTTGAGCCGGATTACGATACATTCAAATGTCTTCGTGCGTGCAGGAAAGCTATTGAAACAGGAAAAACGGCGCCTGTTCTTGTTAACGGTGCGAATGAAGAGGCAGTCAGACTGTTCCTCGACAGAAAAATTTCTTTTACCGATATAGGTGATCTCATCTTTGAGTCGATGTCTGCTGTTCCTCTTAAGGAAATAACTTCGCTTCAGGATATTCTTGACGCAGATATTGCAGCGAGGAATTTTGTGAAGAGTTCGGTTAGTTCCGTTTAATTCTATGAATAATTGCATATACTTTTACAGAAATTAATCACAGTGTTTTTTTGATATTCAAGCTTTCATTTTGAAAGGATCTGATTTTATACTTACTACTATAGCTTTGATAGTCATTGGCGTACTGATTTTTGAGCTGATAATTTTTATCCATGAGTTCGGACATTTTATTACTGCGAAAAAATGCGGAGTACAGGTCAATGAGTTCGCTCTCGGTATGGGCCCCAAAATTATAAAATTTAAAAAAGGCGAAACTCTCTACAGTCTGCGCCTTTTTCCTATAGGCGGATTCTGCGCCATGGAGGGTGAAGATACCGAAAGCGACAGCGAAAGAGCTTTTGGCAACAAGCCTGTCTGGCAGAGAATGATCATTGTTCTCGCAGGTGCGTTCAACAATATCGTCATCGGACTTATTATGATGACTATTCTGATGGGTCAGTCTCCTTATTTTTCTTCGACAACAATTTCAAGCTTTGCTCAGGCGGCTTTTACATCAAAATCCGGACTTGAAGCAGGTGATGAGCTTCTTGATATAGGTGGCTATAAAATCACATGCTCAAGGGACATTTCGTTTGCGGTTGCGATGCTTCCGCTTCAGATCGTTGACGGTAACGATTTTTCCGTTTACAAGGAGGACTGCGGCTATACTCTTGTTCGTCAGTATTCGTCTTTGAAGGCGGAGGATTACACTGAAAATGAGCTGACAGCAATCTCCGAAGCGTTCAACAGCGGAATCGAAAAGCTCAATTCCGCTGCGACAAAAGAACAAGCGGATGCTATAACCGATGAGACTCTTGCGACGGTGAACGAGCTTTCAAAAACGGACTATGAACCAGAAGAGCGTGAGTTTATGGCTGAACGCAAACGTTTCAGAACAGACGTTACGGTTCTCAGAAACGGTGAAACGGTTGCGCTTGAAAACGTGGATTTTTACACATATCTCGGAGATAACAACGAGCCTACGGTTGCGCTTGATTTTTCCGTTACGGCTATCGACAAGACATTCGGTTCATTGATCGGCGAATCTTTCAAGAGCACCGTTTCGGTTGTAAGAATGATCTGGAAGAGTCTGTTCGGACTTGTGACAGGAACTTATGGAATGAACGATATTTCCGGTCCCGTTGGCGCTGCGTCCGTTGTTACTCAGGCGGCTCAGATGGGGCTTGAAACAAGCTTCCTCGATGCGGTTAACAATATTCTTTATATGATGATGATTATCACGGTGAATCTCGGTATCGTGAACCTTTTGCCGCTTCCGGCTCTTGACGGCGGAAGATTTTTCTTCATGCTTATCGAGGTTATCGCAAGACGTCCTGTGCCGGCAAAATACGAGGCCTGGATTCATGCGGCAGGATTCCTGATTCTGCTTGGATTTATTGTTGTGGTTACATTCAACGATATAGTAAGACTCGTAACAGGCTCGGGAATTGGCGGATAGAGGTAATAGTATGAGCAGTAAAATTACAGTAAAAGCAGGAAATGTTGAGATAGGAGGCGGAGCTCCGATAACGGTCCAGTCTATGCTCAACATACCTTCCACCGATATTGAAGGCAGCGTTAAACAGGCACGTGAATTGGAAGCCGCAGGCTGTCAGATTATACGTGCCGCTATTCCGAATATGGACGCGGTGCGCCTTATAGATGCAATAAAAAAAGAAGTAAGCGTACCGATAGTCGCCGATATCCATTTTGATTATCGGCTTGCGATCGAAGCCGTTGCAGCAGGAATCGACAAGGTTCGCATAAATCCCGGAAACATCGGAAGCGACGACAGGGTTCATGCTGTTGTAAAGGCTTGCAATTCGAGGAATATCCCGATAAGAATCGGAGTCAATTCCGGTTCTCTTGAAAAGCATATTCTTGCAAAATACGGCTCTCCGACAGCCGAGGCTCTGTGCGAAAGCGCACTCTATCACGCTTCGCTTCTTGAAAAGTTCGATTTTCACAATATAGTCCTTTCGATGAAATCTTCTACCGTTTCGACAATGGTAAGAGCCTATGAGATTGCCGACCTGAAATGTGACTATCCGCTTCATCTCGGCGTTACCGAAGCAGGAACGGAAAGAATGGGACTCATTAAGTCCGCCGCAGGAATAGGTTCATTGCTTCTGAAGGGGATCGGAGATACGATTAGAGTATCTCTCACCGACAGTCCCGTTAAAGAGGTTTATGCGGCGAAGGATATTCTGAAAGCTATTGACATAGATAAGAGCGGAGTGAAATTTATATCGTGTCCTACCTGCGGAAGAACACGTATCGATCTTATCGGTATTGCCAACGAAGCACAGGAAAGACTGAAAGACTGCGATAAGAACATCACCGTAGCCGTTATGGGCTGCGTGGTAAACGGTCCGGGAGAAGCGAGAGAAGCGGATATCGGAATTGCAGGCGGCGACGGAGTGGGGCTTATTTTCAAGAAGGGCGAAGTTTTCAAAAAGGTTCCCGAGGAGAAGCTCATCGATACTCTGATGGAAGAAATCGAGAAAATGTGACGCTGTTCCAGCAGTTTTTTAATTAGTTAAGATTTTATTAACATCTATAAATGATCAATTTTTAAAATTGCAAAAACTTTGAAAGAGGACTATTAAAGTTTTTGACGCACTTTTTTCAAAAGGCGCCCCGAAGGAAGTGCCCTTG
>CAMHNT010000075.1 GCA_946186535.1 uncultured Clostridia bacterium | reverse complement strand
TTAAAATCCGAAAAGGACGAACAACCTTAAATTGTTCGTCCCTGATTATTTATCTCTTTAAGGCAATACCTTTCATAAAAAAAGTCAACATGGATTTGTATAAAATCTGCTTTCTATAACCTTATCGCACCCTGCAGGTGAATAGAGAAATTCCTCGATAGTATCCCCCTCGTAGAAATACTTTGGCGGCAAGGGCTTTGACTCTGATTCAAAGGTATCAATAACAATGAGCTTTATCTTCATTTTCGACGGTATGATGTTTTTTATGTAAACACTGACCTGCATACCGGGTTTGAGTCCGTCACGGCTTTCCGCAAGACCTGCGAGATTCGGTGTGAGCTCTATGAATGCGCCATAGTCCTCAACGCTTCTCACGATCCCGGAAACAGTTTCTCCTATCTCGAAAAGCTCCGCATTCTCTTCCCATGTCCCGAGAAGCTCCTTGTGCGAAAGACAGATTCTTCCCTGTTCATTTGTTTTGACAATAGCTTTTATGTCCATTCCCACTGTAAAACGTCGGTTGGGGTGTTCTATTCTTGAAACGGACATTGCGTCTATCGGAAGAAGCGAAGCGATACCGCAGCCAATATCCGCAAAAGCTCCGAACTGTTCCAAATGAGTTATCTTTGCGTTTATTATGTCACCCGGCAAAAGACGGCTGATATAATTCTCCATGCATCTCTCCTGAGCGGCTCTTCGGGAAAGCATCGCAACCGTCTTTCCGTCGGCGTCCTTTTTAAATCCTGTCACAATAAAACAAACCGGACGGTTCACTCGTGAGATGATCGCTATATCACGAATCTTCCCCTCTTTTATGCCAATAGCTCCTTCGTCACGAGGTATGATTCCTTTAATGCCGTTCAGATCTATTATGAGATTATGAGAGCTGTCACAAATCTTCACTATCGCTTCAAGAATTTTCCCTTCATGTAAAGCTTCGGTCAGTGCAGACAGGCTTTTAAGATAACCGTTATTTTCCGCACTTCCGATTAAAATCCCCTCGGGGAAAAATTGTGTCATTTTCAGTCTTCCCTTCCACTATACTAAACTCGACTGGTTCTCCGTCTTAATCGAAATGATACAGACGGCCGTCTCGGTTCGGTATTTTATAAAATTCATTTACTGAATTTATATGCGAAAGTCAACATCAATTATGACTTTTTTTACTGCGATTACGATACAATACTATTTATCGTTTAATGACCGGATAAAAGTATAGTCTGGTGTCGAAAGTACTCTTCCGTCAAGTCTCCACACTGCGTTTCATACTCTCGGCTTTTGAGAAAACACATCCGCAGTAATTCTGTCTGTAAAGATCATAAATCTTTGAAAGCTCGATCGAACGTTTATATCCGCCTTTCTTCTTGAAATCCGACGGAAGCCATTTTACGCCGTATTCCTCCGAAAGTCTTTCCCCTATCTCGTTAATGAGCGGTGCGTTCTTCATGGGACTGATAGTAAGAGTTGTCGCAAAGTATTCAAACCCCAGCTCCTTAGCCTTTCGAGCAGTTTCCCCAAGTCTTAGCTCAAAGCACCTCGTGCAGCGTTCTCCCCCTTCGGGTTCCTTTTCCAGACCCTTCACGCAGTCGAAAAATTGCCTGCTGTCATATTCCTCATCAGTATATGTTACAGGATATTTCGTTTTCATCTCCGAAATCAGGCGTTTCTGCTCGCTGCTTCTGAAATAGTATTCTTCATCGGGCGCTATGTTCGGGTTATAATAAAACACGGTTATTTGAAAATAATTTGAAAGATACTCAATAACATAGCTGCTGCATGGTGCGCAGCAGCTGTGAAGAAACAGACTCGGAGCTTTGTCTCCGAATGACTGTATTTTTTTGTCAAGTTCTTTCTGATAGTTTTTCTTCTTCATTTTCACACCAAAGCGAGAATTTCTCCGGGCTTTACCGCAATTTTTTTTGCACCTGCGGACAGCAGTTCATCTTTTCCTCTGAAGCCCCATTCTGCTCCGCAGAAGTCGACATCAGCATTTTTTGCCGTGATAACATCGACGTCGCTGTCGCCTATGTAAAGACATTTGTTCTTCTTACAGTCAAATTTATCAAGAATAGCAAGAAGTGAATCCGGGGCAGGCTTTATGGGGTATTCCTCTTTTTTTCCCCACACGAGGTCAAATTCGTTTTCATCAAAAAGCTCATCGACAATTCTCTTTGCAAATTCGTCCGCCTTGTTTGAAAGAACGGCAACCTTGATACCGCTGTGTCTGAGTTGTGAAAGAAGTGCTGAAACGCCCTTGTACGGCTTTGTAAGCTCAAGGCATTTTTCATTGTAAAGCAGATTAAACGCTTTGTAAACCGATGTCACAAGCTTTTCGTCGTCTGCCTTATCACCCATGCTTCTTTTTATCAGATTTTTAATTCCGCTGCCGACAAAATACCTGTATGAATCTACAGGATGTGCAGGAAGGTCATGAAGCTGCAAAGCCTCATTGCAGCACACCGCCAGATCTCCAAGGCTGTCAATCAGTGTTCCGTCAAGGTCAAAAACACAAACATCGTATTTACTCATTTTCTTTTCTCCTTCATTTCTTTTCTTAATAACTTCTTTTTTTCTTATGACATAATTTAATATTTCAGCTACTTCGTAATAAGAACCGCCCTCACAGGCGACGCCTCAAGTCCTCCGAGTTTGAGAGGAAACGCACATAAAATATAGTTTCCATCACGGACTCCTTCGAGGTTTATGTTTTCAAGGATCAGTGTTCCCTTTGAAAGAAGCTCACGATGAACGGCTTCTTCCTGCTCCTGAAACGATATCGAAACGGAATCAATTCCCACCAGAACCATTTCATTTTCCGTAAGAACCCTCGCAGCGCTAAGCTCCAGTGACGCTTTTCCTTTTCCGTGGATCAGAAGTCTCTTTTTACAGAACGGCAGAAGCTTGTCCATATCCTCACCTGTGAGAACTCCGCTGATAGTAACTACCGTACAGGAACCGTAGCACTTTTCGAGCGAACATTCATCGATACTTTCTCCGTTTCGGAAATAGTGAAGAGGCGCGTCTATATGAGTTCCCGTATGGGGCGTCATACCCATAACGGAAAGGTTGTATTCCGAGCCGTCTTTAATATTCCTGAACCACTTGTATTTTGGCTGAGGATCATCAGCGTAGTTCGGAGCGGTGAATGCTTCCGTGGATATATCAATTATTTTCACAATAATCACCCCTCCGAAATTTTACGGACTCCCGTAAAGTCAATCGAGTCGTCTGTCGTTCTGAAAATTGCACCATCAACCTTGTCCGTTGACGCAAAATACCTGCTCTCATAATAAAGAGGATAAAGATATCCGTAATTAATCAGATAGCTTTCCGCATTCATAAGTGCATCAATCGCATCGGTTCCGTTTTCAGAGAGAGCTTTTTCAATAAATTCATTATACTTAGGATAATTAAGGTTTATATAATTATCAGGAGAATCGGTTGTGAACTTTGAAAGGAACTCCATCGGCGAATCGACCGCAGTGTTAAGAGGTGCTATAGCGATTTCGTAGTCACCGTTCTTTATGCGTTCCTCCAGTTCGTTTCTCGAAAGCGGCTGTTTGTTGAAATAACAGCCCGATGTTTCGTTCCATGATTCTATTATTGAAGTTACGATTTTTGACGAAGTTTCATCATCAAGGCAAATGATCGTATACGATGGCTTAAGCTCGATTTCTTTTTCTTCAAGCTCCGAAAGAG
Organism: uncultured Clostridia bacterium; assembly: GCA_946186535.1. Taxonomy (GTDB): domain Bacteria; phylum Bacillota; class Clostridia; order Oscillospirales; family Acutalibacteraceae; genus RUG592. The sequence goes on along the minus strand of CAMHNT010000075.1, from coordinate 5,960 downwards.
CCTTTGAAAACATTTCCGACGCATTTTCGGACTGTTCGAGAGAAAACTCTCCTGCACGTTCACGGTAATTCTCACCTGCAAAAAGCACTGAATCCGCAATAAGCTGAGTCGTTTTTATATAGCTTTCGGGCGTTTCACCGAGAAGCTTTTCCCTGTCAAGAGAGCTTAAAAGCGACACTCTTAGTTTTGAATTCTTAAAAGCTGCAATATCCGTATTATAACAAATCCCCCAGAGCGTATTTGAAGTCGTGGTTATATTAAAATTATTCTCTTCAGCTTTTTCAAGCTGATCTCCGTAAATCTCACAGATGTCAACCTCTTCACTGAGAATCGAATTAATCGGGTCTGTGGGCTGCTCGGCAAAATTAAAATTAACACCGAGAGGAATCGCAGGATTAGCGGCATTATAGTTTTCGTTTCGTCTGATATAAATATATTTGTCATGGTCCCAGCCATAATTTTCTCTTATTGAAAAAGAACCGTTTGTTATTATGAGGTCTGAATCCTTTCCGTACTTTCCCTTTGCGGAATTAAAGAACTCCTCGCTGCACGGCATAGCAACAGGCTCGGTCAGAACCGTCAGAAGCGAGTTTGATTCGTACTCCAGATCTATCTGAAGAGTATGCTCGTCGAGAGCCTTTATTCCAAGCTCATCCGCAGTTTTCTCGCCGTTATAGAACGAGCCGGCGTTTTTTATGAGAAACAGGTCGGTTGCATTTTCGGATCTTGTTTCGGCACTAAGCGCACGGGTAATCCCAAAAACAAAATCGTCCGCAGAAACAGGTGTTCCGTTGCTCCATTTTGTATTTTCATAAAGATGAAAAACATACGACATTCCGTCATCGGAAATATCCCAGCTTTCCGCAATTCCGCTTTTTATCTCTCCGTTCCCATCTATCCTCACAAGTCCTTCGAAAAGATTAGCAATAAGCATATAAGATGAATAATCATCTGCTATCTGAGGATCAAGGGTAAGAGGATCATCGGAAAGAACGAACGATATGATCTCGTTCTCCGGATGCGGAGTATCATCTCTGCACGCAGTTGATAATATCAGACATAAAGTCAATAAAACAAGACATACTTTTCTTATTAAGTTTTTCATAATCAAATCATATCTTTCTTTTTCGCAGTGTATATAAAAATATAAATAATCAATTACCTTTGTTAAAATATGTAGCGTATCAGACATCATAAAATTTCGGTTCAGAAAATTACTACCGAAATTCCAAAAAAACCGTCCGCAATATATTATATCAAAACAGATAGTTAAAATCAACAAAATATATTCCAAAGATTTATTAATAATAACAGGAATTTAGCAAAAAAATGTACAATTTTATTATTTGTATCACAGTTAAAAAAATACGTCGGAAAGGTTCGGAAGGACTTAGCCAATAAAAAAACACCTACCGTTTTATACGATAGGTGTAAGAATAATATAATAAAAATTTAAAAGTTACTTTCCGAGAAAGGATTTAACTTCACGTGCAACTCCGGGCGCCGTAAGACCAAAGATATCGAGAAGCTCCTTTGCAGGACCCGAATAACCAAATCTGTCATATACACCGCACTTCTTCACAGGAACAGGGCACTTTTCCGAAACAACCGAAAGAACAGCGTCACCAAGACCTCCGATAACATTGTGCTCCTCGAATGTGATGATTTTTCCTGTCTCACGAGCCGCCTTAAGAATAATCTCCTCATCAATAGGCTTGATTGTATGGATATTGATAACACGGGCGTCAATACCCTCTTTAGCAAGCTCCTCGGCTGCGAGAACAGCTTCACGGACAACAAGACCTGTCGCAACTATTGTAACGTCCTTGCCGTCACGGAGCGTAACGCCCTTGCCAAGCTCGAATTTGTAGTCGTCGTTGTTGTTTATGCTTTCGATAGCAAGTCTTCCGAGACGGATATAAACCGGACCGTCAATATTTACAGCAGCCTCAACCGCACCGAGCATCTCATAGTGGTCGGCAGGATTGATAACCGTCATGTTCGGAATTGCTCTCATTACGGCGATATCCTCAAGACACTGGTGAGTCGCGCCGTCCTCACCGGTTGAAATTCCTGCGTGTGAACCTGCGATCTTCACGTTTAGCTGCGGATAAGCAACGGTGTTTCTGATCTGCTCAAAAGCTCTGCCTGTTGCGAACATTGCGAACGACGCAGCGAAAGGAATTTTGCCGCAAGCCGCAAGACCCGCCGCAACACCGATCATGTTGCATTCTGCGATACCGCAGTCAAAGAAACGGTCAGGATATGCTTTCTGGAAAATAGATGTTTTTGTTGCAGCGGCGAGATCCGCATCGAGTACAACTATGTCTTTGTTAGTTTTTGCAAGCTCGCAGAGCGCCTCACCGAAGCTCTCTCGAGTAGCCTTTACAACCTTTTCAGCCATTAGAGCGCACCTCCTAATTCAGCAAGCTGAGCAAGCAGTTCGTTTCTTCCGATTTCGTACTGCTCTGCGTTAGGTGCAGCACCATGCCAGTTCACCTGATTTTCCATGTAGGAAACGCCTTTGCCCTTCACCGTCTTTGCGATGATTGCAGCAGGCTTTCCGGAAACTGCCTTTGCGGAATTTATTGCGTTTTCAATGCTGTCGAAGTCGTGACCGTCCATCTTGAAAACTTCAAAACCAAAAGCTTCGAGTTTCTTATCGAGCGGCTCAAGTCCGCCTACCTCTTCAACCGGTCCGTCGATCTGAAGACCGTTCGAGTCGATGATAACACAAAGATTGTCAAGGTTCTTGTTAGCGGCAAACATAAGCGCCTCCCAAACCTGACCTTCTTCACACTCACCGTCTCCGAGAAGCGTATAAACTCTGTAGTCCTTGTTGTCGATTTTGCCGGCAAGCGCCATACCGCAGGCTGCGGAAATGCCCTGACCGAGTGAGCCTGAGCTCATATCGATACCGGGTGTTCCCTTCATATCGGGATGACCCTGGAGCATTGCTCCGACTTTTCTGAGCTTCGGAAGCTCTTCGATAGAGAAGAAGCCTTTAAGGGCTAAAACTGCGTACAAAGACGGACAGCAGTGACCCTTTGAAAGAACGAATCTGTCCCTGTCCGCCATTTTTGGTTCAGCCGGATTTACGTTCAGCTCTTTGTAGTAAAGATATGTGTAAATATCAGCAGCCGAAAAAGAACCGCCCGGGTGACCGGACTTAGCATTGAAAATGCCCTCTAAAGCGTACAGTCTTGCTTTGCAAGCAAGCACCTGCAACTCTTGCTTTTCTGTCGAGTTCATATTTTTTAACATCTCCTAACCGGAAAATTTACTCTAATCCTTGTTAATTTTATCATAATATAAAATTTTAATCAAGTTTATTTTGAATTTTGACGAAAAATATTTAAGAAAACGCTCTTGTACTTTTTGTATATAATGTAAATCCATCTGTAAAAAACGTGAGCAAAGTATAATTTTACGGAATTTTCCGACAATATTTCGACCGGTCGCCTAAACATCTCGGAACAGGAGTTAAATGACTATATAAGTTTGACAAGTCAATAATTTGCTGATATAATCGATGTAGGATATTTGCGGCCGTAAATCCGCCATGCCGTAAAAATTCCTTTAAAGTCTTAAAACGGACGGTGATTTTTTGAGAAAATTAATGTTTACACTGTCGAGCGTCAACGCCGTACTTAACGCGCTTGTTATCGCCATATTCATGCCGAGTGAAGTTATCGCGCTTTACGGTTCAGACGGTATGGCATTTCTATACGGCAGCCGATGGGTTTATCTGATTCCGCTTTCGATTCCGCTTATTATATCCGGCTCGTTCCTGATCGCAGAAAAAATTTCAGGAAAGAAAAAATCAAAAGGCTCAGGCAATCCTAAAAAAACGGGCGATGAAGAAAACGACGAATATACAACAAGCGCAATCGATGAACTTCTGACCGGAAACACTCCTCACAGTGACAATCTTTTAATGATGTTCACATGGTTTTTCGCAATTCTCAGCTGGGTTCTCACTGGGATAGCGCTCAACAATATAGAGGACATCAGTATTATTATGCCGTCAATAATCGTCGTTATGCTCAGTGCGGTTATGATTTTCATGACAAGTTTTCACAGCTCCGCAGCTTCGAATTCCATTTGCGGAATAAAGCTGAAATGGCTCGACAGCAATGAAGAGGTTCGGAAAAAATCAAACAGATTTTCAATGTATATGGGAGTTTTCTCGGGAATGTTCGGAGTTTGTCTTGCGGCATGGTCGCTCGTTATTTCGAACAACATTCCAAATTTCGTGGCATTATTTATTTTGATTGTCCTTTCGCTGATTCTTCCTATTATATATTCGTATATAATCTACAAAAAGAATTTGAAAAAATAAAACAAGCTGAATTCAAGTATTAATATGCTCGAATTCAGCTTGTTTTTTATCCAATAAATATTAGCATTAATCCTCGCCGTCCTCATAGCGGGAGATTTGGGAGAGTTTTTTCTGCATCTGACGAGTCCTCACTCCCACGAGCTTTTCAAGCTCGCTGTCCGCAATTCTCAGCTTGTCCTGAGTTGTTGAAAGAGCTTTTGCGAATGTATTGAATTCCGTTGAAACCTCCTCGAGAAGCTTCCACACCTCACTGCTTCGCTTCTGTATCGCAAGAGTTTTAAAGCCCATCTGAAGGCTGTTGAGAAGAGCCGCCATTGTGCTCGGACCTGCAACATTAACTTTATATTCACGCTGCAAAACCTCGATCATGCCACGGTTCACGACCTCCGAATAAAGCCCTTCGAACGGAAGAAACATCACTGCGAAATCGGTTGTACTCGGAGGAGCGACATATTTGTCATGAATATCCTTAGCCTCCGACTTTATCGTTCTGATGAGAGCCTTTGCGGCACTCTCGACCTCGGCGGCATTTCCGCTGTCATAAGCGTCTTTCAAAGCGGCATAGGTATCCCCCGGAAACTTTGAATCGATCGGAAGATACACAAATCCCCCGTTCTGAGCCGGAAGCTTCACCGCAAACTCAACGACATTCCTCGACCCCGGTTTTGTTGCGACATTTTCCTCGTACTGTTCGGAACTCAATATTTCACGGAGTATTGAACCGAGCTGTATTTCTCCGAGAATACCACGGGTTTTGACATTTGAGAGAACTTTTTTAAGGTCGCCGACGCCAACCGCAAGCGACTGCATTTCACCAAGGCCCTTGTAAACCTGTTCAAGTCTGTCGTTAACTATCTTAAAGGATTCCGTCATTCTTGTATCGATAGTCTGATTCAGCTTTTCGGTAACGATAGTTCTCATTTCATCCAGCTTCAGATTGTTCTGCTCCTGAATCCTGTCGAGTCTTAATTCAACTGTTTTTCGTATATCCGAAAGCTTCTGTTCATTCTCGACGGAAAACGTTTTCAGACGCTCCTCCATGCCTATGAGTCTTGCGTTCTGAGAACTGATCGAATTCACGAGATTTTCCGAAAGGACTTTGCTGAGGGTCGAAAAGTTCCCCTGCATAGCGTCGTTTATTTCTCTGCGCTGTTCTCTGTCCTGATTGGAAATTTCAAGTCTCAGCTTAGACTGCTGACTCGTAAGCCGCTCGTAAATTTCCTTCTGATGAGAATCATTTTTCTCGACGCTTTTTATAATTTCACTGCTGTTTCCGCCGCTGTTCAGAATCTTCAGGCACAAAACAATCATAACAACAAGATTCGCAATCAGCAGCGCTATTATCGCAGCAGCCAATCCGACATTCATCATATCACTCCTTGTTTATAGTTTTTTATTATAAACTCATTATGCTATTAAAGCCATTGTTAAAGTTTCGCTCAAGCCTTTTCAAAGGCTTGCGGGGTGCATGGGGCAGAGCCCCTGCTCGCTCGTCGCAACGAGCGAAATCCTTTTATGCTCCACTCAGCGGAGTGGGGGCAGAATAAACTTTCACACGAAACCAAGTTCGGGTGGGGGCGAACCTGCTGACAGTGGTTCGCCCCCAGGGAAAAACTTA
>CAMHNT010000074.1 GCA_946186535.1 uncultured Clostridia bacterium | reverse complement strand
ACGCCAAAGACGTTCAGATTTCTCAATCGGAATTATTCCGTTTCCTATTTCGTTCATTAAAATAATTATATCTGGATTATTATTTAGAATCTCCGACGTTTCTTCAAGCGGATTCAGTCCGTTTTCACGGAAATCTTTTATAAGAAGATGAAAATTATTGATACATTTTACTTCTGAATTTTTTTCGAAAAAATCATGTCCGTCCGCAATTTCATTTTCAGATATATTATATGCCTGTAAAGCATAAGCAAGCTTTCCCTGACAGGCTCCGCCTATGATCATTTTCAAAATATCACCTCCGCCATAACTGCAAAAAACATTATACTCAGCTCGCATATCTGAAGAAAATAACCGGCAAGATCTCCGGTGATTCCTCCGAATTTTTTGTAGGAAAATATTCTGTAATATACAAATGCCGCAGCACCTCCGACAACAGCCGCAGCTCCTGTCAGCAAGCTTATCCTGAGCATGAAAAAAGCGGATACCGTCAGATAAACAATTTCTGTCAGAACGGTTATATTTCTGTCTGCAGGTTTTCGAAAGCTTTGAAGAGCTCCATCGGATTTTGCGCTTTTAAAGCTGACCGCTGCAAGTCCGCTCCATGCTCTCGACTGAACAAACCCGAATGCACAGACCGCAATCATCTCAAAGCTTTTTGTCTCCGAAAAAAGTCCTATCTGAATGAGAAAATACAGAACAAGCTTTATAACCGCAAACGCTCCGACTCTTGAATCGCTCATAACTTCAAGCATTTTTTCCCTGCTTCCGAGACACGCCTTCGCATCGCAGACGTCACAAAAACCGTCCAGATGTATTCCACCCGTAACCAGAACGGGAATTGCCGCAGCACCTGCAGAAAACAGCATTTTCCCAATCCCGGACGCCTCGCAGGCATAATACCAAAGCATAACAAGTACGCCTATAACGACTCCGACAAGAGGAAAAAAACATAGCGAATAGCGTCTGTTTTCCTCCTTCCATTCAATCTGAGGCATCGGTATTCCCGAATACATCAAAAATGCGGAACAAAGCGATTTCAAAAAAGACACTCCGGCTTCTCTCCTTTCAGAACAATCGGTATTCCGTAAACGGCTTCAATAACACAATCCGCCTTTTCGGATATCCTACGGTTAACCTCTCCGATATTTTTTATATATTTCATCGTTTCCGGAGAGTATACCGTTCCGTCATCTCCGACCTGATTTGTAACGACAACAAACACCTTCGCACCTTTTGCTATTTTTTCAACTCCGGTCATAATTTTATCTACAGGGTCATTTATATTTTTTGAAAACATTTCATTCGCACAGAGATTGCATATGCATTCAAGAAGTACGCAGCTGTTTTCAGGAATTTCTATCTCGTTTATGTCGGTATATTTTTCAATCGTTTCAAATCCCTTTTTACTTCGGATTTTCCTGTGACGTTCTATCGCTTCAAGAGCTTCGTCACAATAGGGCTCCATAGTCGCTATATAAAATCGCTCCGAATCATACAAAGTAACAATTCTTTCCGCAATTTCCGATTTTCCGTTTTTGCTTCCCCCTGTTATCAAGACCAACATTACTGTTCAACATACCTTTCGATAGGCAGCTCATCGAATCTGTGAGCCGAATTATAAACAGCGGCAGCACCGTCAAGAAGCGGTAAAAGCATAACTCCGCCTGTTCCTTCGCCGAGACGCATTTCAGCGTTTATAATCGGTTTTAATCCGAGAACCTCCAGAATTTTTTTAGCCGCAGGCTCGCCCGAAACATGAGAACAAAGCATATATTCTCTCACTGTCGGATTTATCTTAACTGCTAGCAAAGCGGAAACAGCCGATATGAAACCGTCCATCACTATCGGGACATGATAAACCGCCCCTCCGAGAAACAGCCCTGTCATAGCGGCAATATCATAACCGCCAAGCTTTGAAATAAGCTCAACAGGATTGTTTTTGTCGGGTCTGTTAATTTCAATCGCACGATATATCACATCGATTTTTCGCCTTAATCCGTCGTCCGAAAGACCTGCGCCTCTGCCGGTGACATCTTCGGGCGGAATGCCGAGGAGAACAGAAGAAATTGCAGATGAGGTGGTTGTATTTCCTATTCCCATTTCACCTGTGATTAAAATGTTATACCCTTTCTCCCTGCATTCACGTACCATGTCTATTCCGACTTTGATTGCCCTTTCAGCCTGAGTCATGCTCATAGCAGCACCTTGAGCTATATTTTCCGTACCGTAAGAAATTTTTCTGTTAATAATTTTTTCCGATGAAATATCGGTGTTCATTCCGACATCGACCGTGATAACATCGGCATTATAAGCCTTTGCCAGGCTGTTGATATTCGAAGTTCCTTCCGTCATCGCCCTTGCGACAACCGCCGTAACGCTGCTGTCGGTCTGAGTAACGCCCTCCGAAACAACTCCGTTGTCGGAACAGAAATCTATAACGCACCTTTTATCAAGAGAAATATTTTCATCTCCTGTGATACCTGCAATTTTTGCTACTGCGTCTTCAAGCAGACCTAAGCTGTGAAGCGGCTTTGCAACACAGTTCCACCGCTCGTACGCCCTTTCGGCGGCTTCTGAATCGGGATATGTAATCAAGCTTAATCTTTCCATTCTTTACACCTTTTCACAAAATTTTCGGCAATCAAGGGATCCGAATAAAAATACAAATGCGGAAATCCTGCGTACAAATTTTCATTGCTGTGTATACAGCTGTATTTTAGTCCGCTGCTCGCTTTAACCGCAGTAAATCCGCCTCCGCAGTCTGTACTGTCCCAGTAGTGGAACTCGTGAGCCTTTATTACCCCGCCTTTTTTACAGAGGAGATTATTGCGTTCGGCTGTCATATTTATGTATCCGAAACGTCTGAGTCTGTCGGTTTTATACGCCTTTCCGTCAATGACTCCGACCATATCAAAAAGCTTCCCGTCAGCCGATTCAATATATTTATGAAGATACATAAAACCGCCGCATTCGGCAATAGTCGGAAGTCCCGAAATAATTTTATTTCTGATATCCCAAAGCATAGATTTGTTTTCCGAAAGCTTTTCTGCATAAAGTTCCGGATACCCTCCGACGAGAATCAATCCGCTGATTTTTTCCGGAAGCTTATTATCTCTGAGCGGTGAGAATTTAACGATATCACAGCCGAGTTCTCTCAATATATCGAGATTGTCCTCATAAAAAAAACAGAAGGCTTCATCGGAAGCAACAGCGATTCTTATGGCTTTATCGGCGAATTTATTGATAATAATATCGTTGAATTCAACATCTTTGGCTTTTTGAGATATATTTATAATTTTATCTATAAGCAAATTTTCTTCTGCTAGTTCTGAAAGCCTTTGCATTTTTGTCTTAAGTTCACCGATTTTCATATCGTTTACAAGACCTAAATGGCGGCTTTCTATAACACAATCTTTGCTGAAAGGAAACCTCCCCAGATATTCGACATTCATTTTGGCGCACAAATTTTTGGCTGTATCAACAAGACTTTCGGGAAGTCTGTTAAATATAAAACCGCAGATGTTGTTCGGGGTTCTGAAGGTCAGAAATCCTTTCATAACAGCGCCTATCGACATGCTCATGCCCTTGCAGTCAATGACGATTATTACAGGTGTTTCTGTTTCAAACGCAACCTGACATGAGGAATTTTTCTCCCCCACTCCGTCATAATATCCCATTACTCCCTCAATAACCGAAATATCCGACTGAGCTTTGCTCAACAAAAAATTAAGTGTGTTCCTGCCGCAGAACATACTGTCAAGGTTACGGGAATTTATCCCGATAATTTTGCTGTGAAACATCGGGTCGATATAGTCGGGCCCGCACTTGAACGATGACGCAGTAATGCCGCGGTTAACAAGCGCCTGAAGAAGAGCACATGTCACGGTGGTTTTTCCGCAGCCGCTGTTTGTTCCGGCTATCATTATTCTGTTCATTTCATGGCCCCTCGTATAATAAATATCGGGTTTTCCGCATTCATCATAGTATGATTTCCTATTTTTCTTGTATGCGTTACGGCTATCTGAGTTATTTCTGTCTCGGCTTCGTATTTTTTTAATATATCAATACTGTCGGACAACGTCTCAAGTGAAACTGCGGTAATGACAATTTTTACACCCGGATTTTTTCCGAAAGCAGCGGATATTATTTTTTCAAGGCTGCTGCCTGAACCTCCGACAAAAACACAGTCAGGTGCAGGAAGATTTTCAACGGCATTTTCTGCATTGTCATAAATCGTTTCAATGTTGTCACAGCGAAATTTGTGACGGTTTTCATCTGTCAGATTTATGGCTTTTTCGTTTTTGTCAACCGCATAAACCGTACCGTCCGAACATCTGAATGCCATTTCAACCGAAACCGAACCGGTGCCGCTTCCGATATCCCAGCAGACATCACCGCTGCCTATTTCAAGCATTGAAACGGCAGCACATCTGACTTCCGATTTCGTCATAGGAACATCGCCTCTGATAAATTCCCGGTCGGGAATACAGCTCCTGAGTCCTTTTTCAAAGTTTCCGTTTTCTGCTATCATAACGCACAGAGTTCCCGTTTCGATATCTTTAAAATCCTCAGCCGAGCCAATAAGAATACGTTCATTTTCACAGTTTAAATTCTCTCCGATATAAACCTTTACACCGCAAAGTCCATACTCGCAAAGCTTGCGGCACACATCGGCAGCCGAATAATTTCCGCCCAGAAGGAAGAACGTTTTTTCATTCGACGAAACCAATCGGACAATATTTGCCTTTCTTCCGTGCAGGCTTACAAAACGAAGATCAGACCACGGGATCTTTAATTTGGAACAGAAATATACCGGTGAGGAAATTCCGCTGTAAACAGTACATTCCATATCCCCGAGAGCCGCAATCAGCCCTTGTGTGCCGCTGTAGAATCCGCAGTCTCCGGACATAAGAACCGATATATTTTCATATTCACATTTCAAGATAAATTCGGCGATTTCATAAGGATGATAAGAAATAACGACAGGCTTTCCAAGCTCATCAAAAAGCCCTGTCATACGTCTTGCGCCTATCAGAACGTCTGATTTTTGAACCGCTTCGATCGCACTTTTCGTCATGGTTTCGAAACCGTTCATACCTACTCCGACAATACTAACCCTTTTATGCATTTAAACTCTCCGTAAGCAAAATTTTTTCTGCCTTCTCAACAGTGATTCCGTTTTCCAAAGGACGCTTTATAATCAGAAGTTCCACACCGCATTTTTCGGCAGCGCTGACCTTGTTCTCAAAACCTCCGACCGCTCCGCTTTCCTTTGTGACCATATATTTTATATTGAATTTTCTCAGATGTTCAATGTTCTGATCCTCCGAAAAAGGCCCTTTTTCAGCTATGATACGCTCACTTAAAAAACCAAGCTTTATACATTCGTCTACAATACCCGAAGACGGAAGAACTCTTACAGCACACCGCTCTTTAAAATCCGAAACAGAACAGAAGCTTTTAAGCTCCTTGCTTCCCGTTGTGACAAGAATACCGCCTTCTGTGACGTTAAGATATTCTAAGAGTGATTTTATATCATCAAAATATTTTCCGCTTATTGCCTTTTCACTATTTTCTCTTTTTATCCTAAGATATTCCGCACCGGTATTTCTGCAGGCAAGCATTATGTTTTTTGTTGCATCGACTGCATAAGGGTGAGTTGCGTCAAAAACTTTTTCTATACCATTTCCGGATATAAATTCAGCTATATCCTCACTGTTCATTCTTCCCTGTAAAATATGAAGAGAATCCGATTTTTCAATAACCGAAGCTCCGTAATCGGTGGCAACGCTCAGAAACACAGAAATACCGTTTCCGACGCAGAATTCGGCAAGCAGCCTGCCTTCGGTAGTTCCTCCGAATATGAGAATTTTACACATTTCTGTAACCTCTCGGCGTAACCATTTTTTCGCCTATAACCTTGGTTTCGCTGTTACCGATGAATACCGTAGTAAACATATCGACGGAGGTATCTCTAAGCTCAGATAATGTAAGTACGCGGGTCTCCTGACCCTCTCTTCCGATATTTCTAACATAGCCGCAAACCGTATCTCCGTCCTTGTACTTGAGCAGTATATCACAAGCTCTTTTCAGATAGTCGGAACGTTTTTTTGAAGAAGGATTATATATGGAAATAACGAAATCTGCCATGGCCGCGCATTCAAGCCGTTTTTCGATCTTTTCCCACGGCGTCAGCAAATCCGAAAGGCTTATCACCGCAAAATCGTGGGTGAGCGGAGCGCCCAGAACTGCGCTTCCGCTCATCGCCGCAGTCACTCCGGGAACAATCTCGATTTCAACCTCGGGATAATCCGGAGACAGCTCAAAAGCAAGTCCCGCCATTCCGTAAACGCCGCTGTCTCCGCTGCAAATCATTGAAACCGTTTTTCCGATTTTTGCCTCTTCAAAGGCTGCCATTACTCTTTCAAGCTCTTTTTTCATAGGCGTAGTCAGATAGTTTTTATCCGGAAAACGTTTTTTCATAAGCTCGGTATAAACCGTATAGCCTACAACAACCTCGCTTTGCTCAATCGCCTTTTCGGCTTCTATCGTCATGCCGCTCGGCTTTCCGGGACCGAAACCTACTATATATAATTTCATAAAATTTTCCTCTCAAAATCAAGTATAATTTCTTTTTCCGCCGCAGCGAAGGTCATACCGTTTTCAGACTGTTTATGAACAGTTATTTTACCGCCGTCCGCTGCCGCGCTTCTTTCACAGATATTGTCCGCACCGGTTGTTTTCAATACAAATTCAGAAGCAGAAAACTTTCCCGGAACATTCATAAGCTCCTTCGCCGAATAGAATTTTAACGGAATATTATAGCGATCTGAAAATTCGGCTACAGCCTTTTCGTCCCTTTTTATATCGATCGTGTGAATCTCGCAGATCCTCTGTATAGGTATACAAAACCTCTCAAGCATTCTATTTAAAAAATCATCGAACATCCGAATATCGGTATTTCTTTTGCAGCCGACGCCGATTACGACATTCGTGGGAATCAGCATTAAAGTTCTGTCAAAAGGATTCTTTTTTATATCTTTTGATATGCATATTCCGATATCTTTAATCTCTTCATCAAAAAATTCATCAGGCCGATTTATGTATTTATAATCGCTGCAAAAACCGATTTTTTCACCGTTGACTGTTTTGGAAGCAATTTTTTTCGCAGTCTCAAAGTCGTCAAAATAAAGCCCGTTTGCCTTGGCGAAGCTGTCGGGAGAGAATTTTCCTCCGATATCCGACGCCGTTGTAATTACGGGAGTACACCCGATTATTTCCGAAATCTTTTCGGCTACAGCATTAGCGCCTCCCAGATGTCCTGAAAGCAGCGATACTGCAAATTTTCCCTGCTCATCGACTGCAACTACCGCAGGATCTGTCGATTTTGATTTTACGTGAGGGGCTGTCATTCGCACCGCTATTCCGCATGAACAGATAAAAACAAGAGCATCACTGTTCCGAAAAAGCTCACCTGTCAGATCTTTAAGACTGCTGAACGAGACGGAATTCTTGTCGGAAAATTTTTGGAATGTATACCGTTTGAAAATAATATTTTCAGTTTTATATGCGGCTATTTTTTCGGAAATTTTTCTTCCGTTTTCGGTGAGCGATATTAACGAGATATTCATAAACCCGCCTTTCTGAACTCTGTCTCAAAGCTCTTGTCATAAAGCTTTGAAAGAGAATAGTCGTCTCCCAGGAAATTCCCGACACAAATAAGAGCCGTTTTCACGATATTGTTTTCTGCTGCAGTTTCTGCCAGATTTCCCACGGTACATCTGCAGATTTTTTCATCTTCCCAGCTCGCTTTGTAAACTATTGCGGCAGGAGTCTCAAAACCATATCCACCGCCGACAAGCTCTTCCGAAAGCTCTTTCAGCATACCTGTACTCAAAAATATAACCATAGTTGCGCCGTGCGATGAGAGAGATTGAATATTCTCTTTTTCCGGAACGGAAGTTCGTCCGCTTCTTCTTGTGATTATTACAGTCTGAGAAATATCGGGCAGAGTGTACTCGGCTTTCAGCGCAGCGGCCGCACCGCAGAACGAGCTTACGCCCGGACAGATTTCATACGGAACCGAAAGCTCCCGAAGCCTGTCAAACTGTTCACGGACAGCGCCGTAAAGGCTCGGATCTCCCGTATGAAGCCTGACGGTATTTTTGCCGTTTTTCTCGGACTTTTCGATAATATCAATGACCTCGTCAAGCGTCATATATGCGCTGTTGTAGATTTCGCAGTCCTTTTTCGCATAATCAAGAAGCTCCGGATTCACAAGCGATCCCGCATAGATTATCACGTCCGCCTGTTCAAGAAGTTTCATTCCGCGCACGGTTATAAGATCTGCCGCACCGCATCCTGCGCCAACAAAATTAACCATTGTATTCCTCCCTGATTTTTTCAATAATCTCATCGGCAGTACTCGTTTTTCCTATAATTCCGAATCTGTCGGAAAACATAACAGCACCGATTTTTATCTCACCTTTGACCTTCGCGTCAAGATAGAACTGAGCTTTTTTCATCAGCCTTTCGCATACTCTTTCTCTCATACCGATTTCTTCAAGCTCGCTCAGAGCCGCATCAACCGTCGCACATTCGGGAAGTTTTTTCAGCACGTCTGTATCTGCTCCTTCAAGAACTCCGCATGTGACAAGGACGTCCATTCTTCCGTCGGCGTGAGCCGAATGGGTATTCATAATGCCGGCGCCAAGCTTCACGAGCTTTCCGACATGACCGATAATCAGAATGCTTTCAAAGCCGAATTCAAGAGCCGAATCAATCGCATCGCCTATGAAATTGCTGCACGTTACACTCCTGTCGAGAGCGAAAGGCATTTTTTCCGCCAGAAAGCTTTTGCTGTAATTCCCGACAGTAAGAAGAAGATTTTGTATATTATCAGCACGTCTGATCCTCTCCTCGGTACGTATAGTTTCAATCAGTGCAGAATTGCTCATAGGCTCGACAATTCCTGTAGTGCCTATGATCGAAATTCCTCCTTCGATACCTATTCTCGGATTGAACGTCTTTTTGGCAATTTCAACTCCTTCCGGCACCGAAACGGTTATTTTCATACCGCCAAGGCAGTCATATTTTTCAAGTATTTCCGAAACCGCATTCTCAATCATTTCTCTCGGAACACTGTTTATTGCCGCATTCCCGACAGGCTGGTCAAGTCCGTTTTTCGTAACTCTCCCAATTCCAACTCCTCCGTCAATTTCTATACCGAAAGGAATACTCTCGGCTTTCGCAAAAACGAGAATTCCGTTTGTTATATCGGGATCGTCACCGCTGTCCTTTTTTATTGCGCATGATGCAAAATCCGCTTCCACCCTGCTTTCAAGAACATCAAGATTCAAAAGAATGCCCTTTGGCGTCATAATCTCAACGGTTTCTTTTATCTCTTTTGTTACGAGCATTTCTGCCGCAGCCTTCGCCGCCGCAGCGGCACATGAACCGGTCGTATAGCCGCAGCGAAGCTTCTGCTTTCCGTGATAAATATACTCTTCAAACATTGTCTCACCTTTTTTTACAATTGTCAACAGTTTATGAAATATAGTACAGGGTTTTTAAATCAGTTAAGATTTTATTAATATTAAATGATCAATTTTTTTAAATTGCAAAAAACTTTGAAATAGGACTGTTAAAGTTTTTGACGCACTTTTTTCAAAAAGTGCGCAGGTTCCA
>CAMHNT010000073.1 GCA_946186535.1 uncultured Clostridia bacterium | reverse complement strand
TAACGCCGTTTCTGAAATCTCCTGCTGAAATCATATTAAATCCTCCTGTTTTTGGAATGTAGACTCTCAATTCTTGAAAGATTTTCATCTTTAAGAAAAAAGCACCATATACTCTATAATTATACTATACGATAACGTAAATTGCAAGGTTTTTATATGATTTTCTTGATGTCAATTAAGTTCATTTCTCTGGCGAACATTTTTTATATTCTTTCCCTATGAATCATATAGAAATGCAGTACGACAAAAATCACGCCTACCCCCAGAATCACATACTGAAGAACTACATAATAATTGTAGTACGGTCCCGGATAGTCAATCGTGCATACAAACGGAAAAAGATCATTGACTAAAACATTGACCTTGTCGCCTTTTATCAAGGTGATTTCATAATGCTCCAGCGGAACATTTTCATACGTTTCACCTTTGTATTCATACGTTACATATACATCATATCCTGAAACTACATTTCTTGATGTACTCTTAGCCTTTTCAACAATCGTGCATTCGGCTTCAACCTGCGTCGCAGATGATTTATACACCTCAAACATAGTTTTCGTTACGTGAGTGGCCCACATAAATCTTCCGCTTATTATTATCAGAACAATTCCTACTGCCAAAAAAGCGTGTCTGTACTTTTTACCATTCATATTTTAACCCTCCAAGAAATAATGTCATCGAGACATTGTTTAATACCTGTAACTATAAATGAGCAAATCGGTTAGCATATCGTTATTTGTACAAAAAGATTTTATAAAAATGCCGCAATGCGGCATTTTTAAGGAGAATCATTTCGTTAAGGGCTTCGCCCTTAAGAGCCCACGAGGGCTCTGCCTCTGGACTCCGCAGGCGCCCCGAAGGAAGTGCCCTTGGGGTACTTTTTGAAAAAAGCTGGGCAAAAACTTTAACTGCCCTATTTCGAACTTTTTGCGAATTTTAAATTTGCACATTTATAAACCTTAAAAAAATTCAACATACACCTATAGTTTCTATGTGTTTCAAATCTATACCACTATCAACTCCTTCGAAAGCGTCGCAAAGTTCCTGTAACCGTCCTTCGTAACCGCTCCCATATCTTCAATTCTTACTCCGAATCTGTCCGGAAGATAGATTCCCGGCTCGACCGTTATGATCATACCCGGACTCAGAATCGCTTCGGATTTCGGAGAAACAAAAGGCTGTTCGTGAATATCAAGACCGACTCCGTGACCTGTGGAATGCTTGAAATAATCGCCGTAGCCTTTGCTTTTGATAACATCTCTCGCCGCCTTGTCGACATCGCTCGCCTTGACTCCTGCCTTGACCTTTGAAATTGCCGTGAGCTGAGCTTCAAGAACTATATTGTAAATCTCACGCTGAAAGTCGCTGACCTCGCCTACAGCGATCGTTCTTGTCATGTCACTGTGATATCCGTCGTATATCGCACCGATATCAAACGTTACAAAATCTCCTCTTTGGACAGCCTCATTCCCCGGGACTCCGTGAGGCATGGAAGTCTTTTTTCCTGTTATGGTTATGAGGTCAAAGGATACGCCCTCCGCCCCCTTCTTCCGCATCAGAAATTCAAGCTCCAAAGCAAGCTCAGCTTCGGTAACTCCGGGCTTCACAATATTCAGGAGCTCAAGAAAAGCCTCCTCCGTAATTTGCTGAGCCTTTTCGATCTTTGCAATCTCGTCGGAGGATTTGATTATCCTCATATTCGAAATAAGCTTATCGAGAATATTATTCGACACAAGCTTACAATCCACATCATTAAGTATCGGTCTTAAACTTTCCGCTCTTTTAATGGTTACATCCGAAATTTCAATCATGAGCTGTTCAATACCGTGTTTTTTTACAATTTCCTTCAGCGACTCGGCATAATTATCATAGACAACAACCTCGCAGTTTGTCACATTTTTCTGTGCCGCCTCGCCATAGCGGAAATCGACAAGCAGATATGACTTATTCTTAGTGACAAAAAGCGTACCCTCGCTGTTTGCAAAATCCGTCAGATATCGTATATTCGTTTCGCTTGTAACAAGCGCCCCTACATTATCGCCGTATAGCTGAACGGACAGCTTCTTCATCTTCATAAACTTTCTTAGCTTTTCAAGCTCCGTTGTGCTGCTCATTTTCTCGCCGCCCTCCCGACTTTAAAGAATATCGTTCAGAGCATATAAAGCAAGCCGATAGCTGAACTTTCCGAAACCGCTGATCTGACCCTTGCACACTCCTCCGATAACAGTCTTGTGTCTGAACTCGTCACGGGCATGAACATTAGACATGTGAACCTCAATCGTCGGAACGCTCGGAACACAGGCTATAGCGTCACGGATAGCATAGCTATAATGTGTGTACGCACCTGCGTTTATGATGATACCGTCCTTTGTTCCGAGAGCGGAATGAATCTTTGAAATGATTTCACCCTCACAGTTTGACTGATAGATTTCAATATCCATTCCAAGCTCCTCAGCCCAGCGGCGAATATCCTCATTGATCGTTTCCGCGGTTTCCTCTCCGTAAACATTTTTCTCCCTGAGTCCGACCATATTGAGGTTAGGACCCAATATCAATAAAATTTTTCTGCTCATTTTTATCAAACCTTTCTATATAAACTCATCACATATCCAAAATCGACAGCTGTTCAAACCGTTCGGGCAAATCGTTCAGATACCCGAAAAGCCTGTCTTTACCGGTAACGATTCCGTTTTCCGAACAGCGTTTCATAAATATCTCATTAAGCCGCTTTTCGTTCGGACTCGGAATTTCATATGCGCTGCCGAAAGTGCGGATATACTTCTCTTTCATTCCGGGAAAATATTTATCAAGTGCCGCATAAAAATACTCCCTGTCTCCGTCACGCAGCGTCATACCCATACCGAAATTAATAATTCCGTAAACGCCTGCGTCAATGCAGTAGTCGAGAATCCCGTTGAGATTCTCTTCCGTATCGTTTATAAAAGGCAGAATCGGACACAGCCACACCACGGTAGGAATGCCGTTTTCCTGCATAATTTTAAGCACCTCGTATCGCCGGCGGGTCGTGCAGACGCCCGGCTCCACTATTTTGCACAAAGCTTCATCGTATGTGGTCAGGGTCATTTGAACCACACATTTTGCTTTTCTGTTGATACTTTTCAGAAGCTCCAGATCTCTCAGGATACGATCGGACTTTGTAAGTACGGAAACGCCGAATTCATAGAGGTCTATAATCTCCAGACACTTTCTGGTGATCTGAAGCTTATTTTCACAATGCATATAAGGGTCGCACATCGCACCCGTTCCAATCATGCAGCGCCTGCGCTTTGATCTAAGCGCCCTTTCAAGCAGCTCGGGGGCATTCTGTTTGACCTCTATATCTTCAAACCGGTGAGTAAATCCATAGCATTTGCTTCTCGCATCACAGTAGATGCAGCCGTGGGAACAGCCACGATAAACATTCATACCGTTTTTCTCAGACAATATCCCTTTGACATTTACAAAGTGCATGAGATTACATCACCACCCGTTTTTTATTTTTTCAATTTTCGGCTCGTTTTCCGATATCACATCAAGAATCTTTTCCACAGTGCATACACGATAATGTTGAAAACTTTTTACAAACGATTCAGTAAAAGTCGTATCCGATATAAATTTCAGATAGCTTGACTTAGTTAATTTCGCAAAAAGTCTTCCGGATTCAATTTTCTGATTATCGTCAAAAGCAGTATAGCTTTCGTCGGTCACCTGATATGCGATCGGATTTTCAAAAGCTATTCTGAAAGCCGTGCAGTAGTCTGGAAGAACAATGTCAGCCCCTTCCAGTATAGATTTTAACACGGCGCTGCTCTCTCCGTCAAGTGTATTCTCATCGGTCTCAGCATGATATCCAACCGACACAGCAGCCTCCAAAACACCGTTCTTATCCGTTAAGCTCAGCAGATACAGTGCTTCACCTTCGTTTATTTCATCAGCCAAATTCTTTTCCATTTATATCGCTCCGGTCGTAATCATTAACATCGTTCGTCACACACAAAAGGGATTCACTTATTTCAATCATATCACCCGTATATAAAAACAGTGAGCAGCCGAACCGACTACTCACCCTTTTTTAAAATATTCTTTTGTAAGCTAAAAATTACTTATACTTACGTTTACGAGCAGCCTCGGACTTTTTCTTACGCTTTACAGACGGCTTCTCGTAAGCTTCTCTCTTGCGAACCTCAGCAATAACGCCGGCTCTGGCACACTGCTTCTTAAATCTTCTCAATGCGCTCTCAAGAGACTCATTTTCCTTAATTCTGATTTCTGCCATTTATCTTCCCTCCCATCCGCCAAAAGGCAGGAGTTAATCGCATAATTTGCAAGTTTAATTATACAATATCCGATACAATTTTGTCAAGTGTTTTTGAAAAATTTACTCAAAAATACTAAAATTAGTGTTATTCGGAAAAATATGTATCTATTTTTACTGCACTAAAGGCAAAAATTAACAAAACTCACCTGATGTATTATAAAAAATCAAAAAGCAACAGTTTATATCTTCGGGGCGAACTACCGTCAGCAGGTTCGCCCCGCCCAAATATTTACTGTCATACAAATAAAATTACGGCTTTACAACTATATTGACGAGCTTACCCTTAACATAAATCTCTTTAACAATATTCATTGAACCGATAGCCTGAGCGACCTTTTCGTCAGCCTTGGCCTGTCCTAGAACCTCTGCCTGCTCTGCATCTGCGGGAACAACGATCTTGGCTTTTATCTTTCCGTTGACCTGAACCGCAATTTCAATCGTTTCGTCCTTGCACTTAGCCTCGTCGTACTCGGGCCACTTCTCCTCGGCTACGATACCGTCGGAAAGCTTCAGGCTCTCCCATACCTCTTCGGTCACGTGAGGAGCAAAAGGATTCAGAAGAATAGAGAAAATTCTGAGCTCTTCTCTCGTAACACCCTTGTTTACAAGGTCGTTTATAAGAGTCATGAGTGCGGCGATAGCGGTATTGAACTTGATGTTCTCAATATCATCGCCGACCTTTTTGATCGTCTTGTGGAATGCGCTCTCAAGCTCGGGACGGATTTCGTCGCTGTCGATCACATTGTTCTGAAGATTGTAGTATCTCTCGATGAATCTGCGGCAGCCCTTGATACCCTTCGGATCCCACGGAGCCGACTTCTCAAAGTCTCCGATAAACATCTCATAAAGTCTGAGAGTGTCTGCGCCGTACTCAGCAACAACCTCATCGGGGTTGACTACGTTTCCTCTCGACTTGCTCATCTTCTCGTTGTTCTCGCCGAGAATCATGCCGTGGCTTGTACGCTTTGCGTACGGCTCGGCTGTCGGAACTACGCCGATGTCATAGAGGAACTTGTGCCAGAAGCGGCTGTAGAGGAGATGAAGCGTTGTATGCTCCATACCGCCGTTGTACCAGTCAACAGGCGACCAGTAATTCAAAGCCTCCTTGCTTGCGAGAGCCTTGTCGTTGTGAGGATCCATGTAACGGAGGAAGTACCATGACGAGCCTGCCCACTGAGGCATTGTGTCGGTTTCTCTCTGAGCGTCTGCACCGCACTTCGGGCATTTTACGTTCACCCATTCAGTGATGTTTGCAAGCGGTGACTCGCCCGTATCGGTCGGCTCATATGAATCAACCATAGGCAATTCAAGCGGCAGCTCGCTCTCGTCAAGCGGAACATATCCGCAGCACGGACAGTTGATAATCGGAATCGGCTCTCCCCAGTATCTCTGACGTGAGAACACCCAGTCACGAAGCTTGAAGTTTACTTTTTCCTTGCCCTTGCCGTTCTCTGTGAGCCACTCCTTGATTTTAACCTTTGCTTCCTCAACCGACAAGCCGTCGAGCATACCGCTGTTGACCATAATTCCCGTTGCACAGTCGGTGAAAGCTTCTTCCTGAACGTTGCCGCCCTTTACGACTTCGATGATCGGAAGATCAAACTTCTTTGCGAATTCCCAGTCACGTGTATCATGAGCCGGAACAGCCATGATCGCGCCTGTACCGTATGAAACAAGAACATAGTCAGAAATGAAAATCGGAATCTCGGTATTGTTGACAGGATTAACCGCACGGACACCCTTGATAAGAACGCCTGTCTTATCCTTAGCCATTTCCGTACGCTCAAAATCGGATTTCTTCGCCGCAGCTTCCTGATATGCACGAACCTCGCCTATGTTCTCGATTTTGTCAGCCCACTTTTCAATGTATGGGTGCTCCGGAGAAACTACCATATATGTAGCGCCGAAAAGCGTATCCGGTCTTGTTGTATAGATTGTGAGGATATCGCCTGTCGTAGCGGTAAAGTCAACCTCTGCGCCGGTGCTTCTGCCTATCCAGTTTTTCTGCTGAGTCTTTACTCTCTCAGGATAATCAACGAGATCAAGGTCATCAACGAGTCTCTGAGCATACTCGGTAATCTTAAGCATCCACTGTGACTTGACCTTGCGTACAACCTCGCTTCCGCAGCGCTCGCATACGCCGTTTACAACCTCTTCGTTTGCAAGAACGCACTTACAGGATGTACACCAGTTAACGGACATCTCCTTTTTGTAAGCGAGGTTATGCTTGAAGAGCTGAAGGAAAATCCACTGCGTCCACTTGAAGTAGGACGGGTCGGTCGTGTTGACCTCACGGCTCCAGTCGAAGGAAATGCCGAGAGACTGAATCTGCTTTTTGAATCTTGCGATATTGTTCTTTGTTACCTCCGCAGGGTGAATATGGTTCTTTATCGCAAAGTTCTCCGTCGGAAGGCCGAAAGCGTCCCAGCCGATAGGATAAAGAACGTTGTAGCCCTGAAGACGTCTCTTTCTCGCAACCGTATCAAGCGCCGTATAAGGACGAGGGTGACCTACGTGAAGTCCCTGTCCCGAAGGATAAGGGAACTCGATGAGTGCGAAAAACTTTTCCTTTTCGGAATTTTCGTCCTCGGCATGGAAAACTCCCTTTTCCTCCCATATATCCTGCCATTTTTTCTCTACCTTACTGTGTTCGTATTTCAAAATATATCATCCCTTTTGTTATTACTGTTAATAATTTTATTATAAAAGCAAATTCGATAATCGCACAAAAAGTTTGAAAGAGGACTGTTAAAGTTTCGCCAAGCCTTTTCAAAGGCTTGCGGGTCCGGGCGGCGCCCGGTGGGATATTAAGGGCGAAGCCCTTAACAATGTATTCCCCCTTAGCAATGCCGTCATGCGGCATTGTTCAAACTTATTGTACAACTTAAATTATATATTTATCTGCGGCAAATTCTGTGCTTCGCCAAAGACAGAAACAAGATTTAACCCTCCGCTGTAACAACCTCGGAAACGTCGATTTCCTCGCCGTCAGCCCACATTCTGTCGAGATCATAATACTCTCTCGCCTCTTCGGAGAAAACGTGAACGATAACGTCAATGTAGTCGAGCAGAATCCATGAATCGTTTCTGTGACCTTCGATATGGCTTACATTCTCGCCGAGCTCCTTAAGCTTATATTCAACCTCATCGGCGAGAGCCTTAACCTGAGTTGAGCTGTGACCTGTTGCGATTACAAAATAATCGGCAATAACGGAAACACCGTCAACCTTAATAACCTTAATCTGTGAACCTCTTTTGCTGTCAATAGCCTTTACGGCCTCTTTAGCAAGCTCAAGACTTGTCATATATCTGCACCTCTTTTATTTTTATATTTATATTATCTCATTATTTCGACTTATTATAACTCTTGCTTGTTTTTAGCACTACTTCATTATAACAGGCGAGCGAGTTCGGGTCAATGGCAAGACGTCTTTTTGCGAGATCGGCAACGCTGAACGAAAGTCCGAACGCCATAGCTTCCTCAAGACTTTTGTTCGACAAAGACCTCATTTCTTCAACTCCGTCATAATCTCTCTCCGCACCGGTAAAGTCCGCAATGAACACGCACTTTTCAAGCAGGCTCATATTCGCCCTGCCGGAGGTATGATAACGGATAGCATTGAACACATCCTCGTCATCTATCCCCATGACATCACGGACGAAAGCCGCGCCTGCGATAGCATGCCAAAGCTTCGGCGACGGACGTTCTATATCATTTAATATTATATTAGAATTTTCGATAATTTGCAACTGTTCATTTCCGGAAGTTTCCTTCGTTATATCATGAAGCATACCTGCAAGTCTTGCCTTCTCAACGTCGGCTCCGTATTTTTTCGCAAGTCTCTGAGCCTCGACCGCAACATTGAACGAATGTATGTATCGCTTCTCGCTCATTCTCGCTTTCAGAACCTTGTCGAAACGGTCGTAATTTATTTTCGACTTGTCCATATACAAATAATTTGCATAAATATACTGCTCAACCTTCGGGTCGACAAGCTTCGAAAAGCTCTCGTCTTCAAAAGCAAGCTCCCTGATCCTGCTTGATGAAATACTGCACTTCTTAAGATCGAGTATAACCGTTTTTGCACCCATTTTATTGTACAGCTTTTCTTTCTCCTCAAGGACCTCAACATCATCGTCGTTTCTCGGAACTGAACAAACAGTCGCAAGCGAGAATATTTCCTCAGGCTCTCTCCACTCAAGCAGTGTCATAAACATATCGGCACCCGTTATCAGAAATATCTCGGAATCCGGATAAATTTCCTTAAGCTGACGGAGAGTATCAACGGTATAGCTCTTCCCCTCACGTTTGATTTCGATATCGGAAACTTCAACCTTTTTAATATCCTCACTCGCAAGAGTGCACATATTAAGCCTATGCTCAGCCGAAACCATTTCGCTGTCGCTTTTATGCGGCGGTGTTGCCGTTGGAATCAGCAGCAGCTTATCCAGCTTTAATTTCTTTATAAATGAGGAAGCAAGATTCACATGCGCATTATGAATAGGATTAAAGCTCCCCCCAAACATAGCAATCCTTTTTACCTGTTTCATTTCTATTTACCCCGATTCCGAACTTTATTCTTGACATACAACATCGCCCGTTTTTTTACCACGATTTCGAAGTTACTCTTGACATAAAACATCGCCCGTGTATAGGGATTTTTACCGGGCAGGGTTTCTCCCTATCTGACTCCTTGGACTTTTCATACTTTATTTATTCTTTCCCGCAGCTCTTTTAATTCGGTTTATGATTTAATTTGATTTTTCAAGCTACTCGTTTAAAATATTTTTTATTATTCATCAAACTAACCTACCCCCAACCCCCAGCGATGCATAAGTTCCGCCGAGCCAATCTTGCTGCGCCGCTTGCGGCTTGCTTTCTTGGGGCGTCACTCATCCTTGCCGGAGAGGGGGCTTTCAGGTCGTGGGCTTCGCACACTCCCATCGGGAGCTGCGCTCCCGAACCCGGTACTACTCTTGGAAAGTTACTTTTTCTGCTCATAGGAAAACGAATAATTATATTCTCCCAATGTTCGTCGTCACTTCTTCTTCGCCTTCGGCAGAACTATCTGAGGATCCTTTTCGTTTCTCTTGTAGAGCACAAACTTCGTACCGATAACCTGAACGACATCGGACTTTGTTTCCTCTGCGATCTCCTCAGCAACCTCTCTCACGGAAAGCTCACAGCTTTCGAGAACCTTGCCTTTGATCAACTCTCTTGCCTTCAATGCGTCTGCTGCCTGAGTGATGATCTGCTCACTCATTCCGCCTTTGCCAACCATTAAAATCGTATCTATACTGTTTGCGAGCGAACGCAAATAAGCTCTTTGTTTACTTGTAAGCATTTATTTTCTCCTTGGATTTCAAGTATGTACAGAACATAATACTGCTTTCTAATTAAAATCTCAAAGTCTTTTCGGTCTGATTTCCGCAATACTTCGTCATCAGCCTTGAAATACGT
>CAMHNT010000072.1 GCA_946186535.1 uncultured Clostridia bacterium | reverse complement strand
CTCTAATCATTGGTGGACCATCAGGGATTCGAACCCGGGACCTACCGGTTATGAGCCGGTTGCTCTAACCAACTGAGCTAATGGTCCGTTTATGCTGCCATATTATTATAACAGCATAAACTGATTTTGTCAATAGTTTTCTAACAAAAACCCTTAAAAATCAAAATTCCTCGGCTTTCCTTCTCAGGTATCTGACCCACACAGAACCTTTCCCGTCCGATTCACAGTCTTCGGGAACAAAATCACGAAGACTGTCCGAAGTCATACTGTCCGCAAATACATTCCGGGAATCTCCGCCTTCGATCACAGGAGCAGTAATAAAACTCAGCTCGTCAATACAGCTTTCCTTCGCAAATTTTCCCCCGATAATTCCGCCGCCTTCAAGAAGAAGTCTGTCAATTCCGAAAAGCGACTTGAGCTTCAAAAGTGCAGTTTTAAGCTCAAGCTCCGTCTTTCCTGCGAAAATATACGATATTCCTTTTTCTCTCAAAAAAGAAAGATATCTGTCGTCGACGTCCTCGCAGAGTATCTCAACAATGTGACACCTGTCGTATCCGGGGTCGTCGTCACAGATCTCGCCACTCGTCCAGTTAAGCCTTCCCTTCGTGTCAACCGCAACAGCATAGAATCCTGCGCCGGTGTCCGCTACATAGTCCTCTCGCTCAAAGCTTGCGCCCTCATATACGCTCAGATCAGGAAGATCATATCCCGTAAAACTCCCCTGCATCGTAACTCTTCCGCACAGAAAAGCATTTGCCCTGTTTTCTCCGCTCGCATTTCTTTCCGACCCGGATTCAAGTCCTCTGTATTCCCTGTGCTTCCTGTAGTAAAATTCAACGGCGTCACCGCAAAGCGGATTATTAAGAAAATCGCCGTTGATTTTTCCGTCAACCGACAGCATCATGTGATATATTACATACTGTCTGTTCATATTCATTCTCCTGAAAAATCGAGGCAGACCAATAACTGCACCGCTTTCGGAATCTCTCCGACTCCTTCCGCCAATCTCCGTTAAAGTCCGCCTGTGATACATTTATTTTCCGAAAGCCTTTACCGCCTCAACAGCAGCTTCCTTTGCCGCAGCCGTGCTGTCGTTTGACGACGATTCAGTAAACAGCATAAGAAATCTTCCGTCGTCCGTAACCGCAGCCACAGTGTTCTCTGTTGAACTTTCTGTCGTTTCAAAAAGATAGAAAGTGCCGCTGTTTTTTGCGTTGGCTATTGTCTTTGACGCAGCCTCAGATGTCTGGTCTTCATATTCATATAGCTCGACGGAATATTTTCCCATACCCGACGAAACAGTGTATCTTTTACCCTGAGCCGCACCTATAACAGACGCCGTAAGCTCGACTCCGTTACCCTTTATATAGCCGCCGTCAGTCATATACTGTACGAAGCCGTCAAAGGAATCCTCGTATCCGCTTTCATCGACAGAAACAGTCGATATATCCGAACCGTCCGCCGAACCCGAAGCCGTATCCGCGGTTTCGCTGCAGCCTGAAAAAAATACCGTAACAAGCGTTAAGACGGCAATTATCGATAATACCCTTTTCATATTCTTTTCTTTCTCCTTAAAAAATCAAATTACGATCCCGACGGAAACAGCTTGAAAATCTTTATGAGCCCCGTCTCCGAACTGATCTTTCCCAGTCCGAGAAAATTTCCGTTCCTGTCGCAGACTCTCAGTATCTCGCCGTGACAGGCGCTTTTCCTGACAGAGGTTTTCTCAACGTCAAGCGGATTGCCGTTCGAGAATCTGAGCGCCTGTTTTTCGCTGACCTCAATTCTCCTGTAAACGTCAAAAAGGCTCTCGCACGACCTCAGAAGCTGAACCGTGTTTTCCGGACATTCGCCCTCTTTCGAAAGCTCTCTGATCCCATCGATTGAAATTGAATCCTCAAGCGTAAATCCGCATGCCTTCGTTCTGACGAGAGAAGTCATAACAGCGCCGCACCCGAGATCTCTTCCGATATCGTCGATCAGTGTTCTTATGTACGTTCCCTTTGAGCAGGCAACCTTCAGCTGACCGCTGTGCGTTTCATCATCATAATCAAGAAGCTTAAGCTCCGAAACGGTGACCTTGCGAGCCTCACGTTCAACCTCCACACCCTGTCTTGCAAGGTCATAGAGACGGACTCCGTCCTTCTTGACCGCCGAATACATAGGCGGAATCTGAGAAATCTCACCGGTATACTTCGGAATGAGCGCCTTTATATCCTCCGCACCCGAAGATACATCGCACTCCTCAACAACGCTTCCCCAGATATCAAGAGTGTCTGTTCTCAGTCCAAGCCTGAACTGTGCGACATACTCCTTGTCGCTGTCGGGGAGGATATCCTGCGCCCTCGTCGCATTTCCCAGAAGAAGCGGCAGCACCCCGGTTGCCATAGGGTCGAGCGTACCGGTATGACCTATTTTTCTCTGACCGCAGAGTCTCCGCATAACCGCAACCACATCAAATGACGTAAACTCCTGCGGCTTATTAACAACAATTATTCCGTTTTTTAACACCGATTCCGAACCTACTCTTGACATCGGTTCACTACCCGAGGAAGGGGACTTTTCCCGGTCAGGTTTTTTTACCCCGATTCCGGACTCTACTCTTGACATCGGTTCACTACCCGAGGAAGGGGATTTTTCCCGGTCAGGGTTTTTTACCCCGATTCCGGACTCTGCTTTTGACATCGGTTCACTACCCGAGGAAGGGGATTTTTCCCGGTCAGGTTTTTTCTCTATTATACTTTCCGGATTTTTCATACTTTTTCACTCCGATTCCGAAGTTATTTTTTACATAAGCAACAGCACATAAAGCGAACCTCACACTGTCCGAATCCGACCGGTTTACTTTCTCAGTTCCCTCTCAGCCGCCTCTAAAATCTTAGACTTTGCCTCGTCGAGCGTGCCGTCGATCGAACAGCCGCCTGCGGCATGATGACCGCCGCCGCCGAAGTTTTTGCAGATCTCTGCGGCATCGTAATCATCAACCGTTCTCACGCTTATTCTGAAATGGTTCTCGCCCTTTTCCTTTATCGTGATTCCTATGACAACGCCCTCGATCTGTCTCGGTATCGCCGCAAGTCCGTCCATATCGGAATCCTCTGCGCCTGTTTCCTTCTCCATCGCCATCGTCGTGTTTATTACAGCGATCTTATTGTCACAATGCAGAGTGAGGGTCTCCAGAACGGCACGCTCTATTTTAATTCTCGACAGCGATTTTGTGTCAAACATAACCCTGTTTATTAGCGCACTGTCGCAGCCGATATCCATCAGATCTGCCGCAATTCTCATCGTGTCCGAGGTTACGTTTGAAAACTTGAAACAGCCTGTATCGGTGCAGAGACCTGTATAAATACAATCTGCAATATCCCTGTCGATTTCAACACCGAGCAGTTTTATAAGATAATAGATATTCTCCGTATTCGCCGCCGCTTTTGCATTGACATAAGTCATTTTCGCAAACGGCATATTCATTCCATGGTGGTCAACGCTGACATCGACCTTGCCGCCGAACTCCTCTTCAAGCTCACCGAGCTGCGAGGTTGAGGCAATATCAACGGCAATAACGGTTTCATATTCAAAATTCTGCTCGTCCATATTCTTTGCAAGATACTGAAATTTCCCCGTCAGAACGCCGTTTACGATGACTCTCGACTTTTTCCCGAGTTTGCGCAGAGCTCTGCAAAGAGCGAAAGCCGAACCGAGAGTATCGCCGTCGGGATAGCGGTGAGTGAGGATCACGGAATTATCCGTATTTTTAAGATACTGTGCAATTTCATTCAGACTGTTCATCTTCATCATCGTCCTTTATATCAAGCTCATTGAGCATACGAGAAATGTTTGCACTGTACTCGATCGAATCCGTTGCTTCAAAAAGCATGGACGGAACATGACGGAGAGAGAGTCTCGAGCCTATCTCATGGCGGATAAAGCCGCTTGCGGATTTAAGGCCTTTAACAGCCTCCTTGGCTCTGTCAAGTCCTTCCATTGCACTTACATAAACCTTACAGTAGCTGAGGTCATTTGAAACCTCAACTCTGACAATACTTATCATAGCATCAGCCACACGAGGGTCTTTAAGCTCACGCAAAACGGCTGTAAGCTCACGCTTAATATCCTCTGTGGTTCTGCCCATTCTGTGACTTGCCATAATTTCTCCTTTTTTAACAACCTTTTTTTAACAACCCCTCCGTCAGCCTTCGGCTGACACCTCCCCTTGAGGGGAGGATGGGGGGACATCTTTTGTTTAAGATATTCTTCTATTAAGCTTGGTCTTTCACCCAAACCAACCCACCCCCAACCCCTCCCTGCCGGAGGGGCTATTTTGGGTGTGGGCTTCGCCCACACCCATCGGGAGCTGCGCTCCCGAACCCTTGCTTTCGTTGCAAAAACTTTTTCTTTCCACAACGAAAAAACTAATCGAATAAAGTAGGCGGTCGAAGGTCGCCGGGCGTAAAGCGAGCGACTTTAGCGCCGAAGGCGATAACTCGGAGCGAGCGGAAGAGGAGTCAAATAGACTCCGGAAACTTGCCGCCCGAACAAAAAAGGGGTTGTTAGGGGAAAATCGCACATTTAAGGAGCGAAGCGACGCGTGCGATTGTCCCCTGACTTCCTTTTGGCCTACTTTTTGGGAATCCAAAAAGTAGGTCGCCTGCCCGGCGACTGAGGGCAAAACTTAAACATAAGATATCTTAAACTTAAGAAGGATATCTTTTGTTTAAGATGCTTTTCTATTAGGCTTAATCTTTCATCAAACTTTCGCCACCCCCAACCCCCTCCCCGAAGGGGCTCTGTTAGGTTCAGGGCTTCGCCCTGAACCTATTGGGGCTGCGCCCCAAACCCTGCATTCTTCTCCGAAAGTTTATCGTGAGTTCAAGGCTTCGCCCTGAATCCTGAACATTAACAACAACATTTATTATTCTCTGTCCATAATTCTTTATTCAGTCATCAGTCTTCTCTGTACTCCTCAATAATAAACGACTCGAGAATATCTCCCTCTTTGAGGTCGGCAAATTTCTCAAGACCGATACCGCACTCATAGCCCGCGGATACTTCTTTCACTGCGTCCTTGAATCTCTGGAGTGAGCTCATTGTGTCCTCAAAAATAACAATACCGTCACGGACTACACGAACCTGGGAGTTTCTTGCAACCTTACCGCTGAGAACATAAGAACCTGCAATAAATCCGACATTCTTGATCTTGATAACGCTTCGGCACTCGGCACGTCCGAGAACTACCTCTCTTGTCTTCGGTGCAAGCATACCCTTCATCGCACTCTCGATTTCTTCAATGCAGTCATAAATAATTCTGTAGCAGCGAAGATCAACACCGTCACGCTTTGCATTCTCTTCTGCAACAGGATCGGGTCTTACGTTGAAGCCGACAATAATCGCACTCGATGCGGAAGCGAGCATAACGTCGGACTCTCTGATAGCGCCTACCGCACCGTGAATAACGTTGATTCTTACCTCGTCGTTCGAAAGCTTTTCAAGCGACTGCTTTACAGCCTCAACGGAACCCTGAACGTCCGCCTTGACTATAATCTTAAGTTCCTTCACGTCACCCTGCTGCATCTGCTCGAAGAGATTGTCGAGAGTCACAACACTCGGCTTCTGAGCGTTGAACTGCTCTTCCTTTGCCTTTGACTTTCTCTGTTCAACAAGCTCTCTCGCAAGTCTCTCGTCGGAAACCGCATTGAATACGTCGCCGCCCGACGGTGCTTCGTCAAGACCCGTGATCTCAACAGGATATGACGGACCGGCCTCCGTAACTCTCTCGCCTCTGTAGTTTGTCATCGCTCTGACCTTACCTACGGAAGTACCTGCAACAACAATATCTCCGACCCTGAGCGTGCCGTTCTGAACGAGCATAGTCGCAACCGGACCTCTGCCCTTGTCGAGTCTTGCTTCAATAACGGTACCCTTAGCCGCTCTGTCAGGATTAGCCTTAAGCTCCTTCATGTCCGCAACGAGAAGAACCATCTCGAGAAGATCCTCAATGCCCTGCTTTTTCTTTGCCGAAACAGGAATACACGGTACGTCGCCGCCCCACTCTTCCGGAACGATGTTATATTCCGTGAGCTGCTGCTTTACCATGTCTATGTTTGCGCCGTCCTTGTCGATCTTGTTGATCGCCACAATAATAGAAACGTTTGCTGCCTTTGCGTGGTTGATAGCCTCAACCGTCTGCGGCATGATACCGTCGTCAGCTGCAACAACGAGAATCGCAATATCAGTAACCTGTGCGCCTCTTGCTCTCATCGTAGTGAAGGCTTCGTGACCCGGTGTGTCAAGGAATGTGATCTCCCTGCCGTTTACCTGTGCGCGATATGCGCCGATGTGCTGTGTGATACCGCCTGCCTCGGTCGCCGTAACGTTTTCCTCTCTGATAACGTCGAGAAGAGAAGTCTTTCCGTGGTCAACGTGACCCATAACTACAACGACAGGCGCTCTCTCAACGAGGTTCTCGTCAGCGTCTTCGCTGTCATCGATAATTCTCTCTTCAATCGTCACAACAACCTCATGCTCAACCTTTGCGTGAAGCTCCATTGCCGCAAGCGAAGCCGTATCGAAATCGATAACATCGTTCACAGTCGCCATCTGACCCATCGAGAAAAGAACCTTTACGACCTCGGAAGCCGTAACCTTAAGTCTGAGCGCAAGCTCCGAAACAACGATCTCATCGGGAATCGAAACCGTGATAGGCTTGCTCTTTCTCTCTGCTGCGATTCTCTTCAGACGCTCTGCCTCGGTTTCCTTTCTGGAATTCTTCGGCTTTCCTCTGCGCTGTGACTTCTGATTGATTTTCTGCTTGCTTACAGTGTTGTCGCTCTTGATCTTCTCGCTTGCGAGATTGTCGTATTTTTCGTTGTATCTCTCAATGTCAACGACAGCCGCTCTCGTGTCGATAACTCTTCTTCCGCCGTTCTCGTCAGATGAAGCGATGTTCTTTTGAGCCGCTTCCTTGGGCTGAGCAGCCGGCTTCTCCTTCGGAGCTGCATTTTTCTGCTCGGGTCTTCTTCTGTTATCGTTCTTCTGTCTGTCGTCAGACTTCGTGTTGTTGTTCTGAGGTTTTCTCTGTCTGTCGTTCTTCTGTGAGAACTTCTTGTCATTCGTCATTTTCTTATTGTCCTTTTGGGGCTCAGTCTTTGTCTGTTCGGCTGCGTCCTCTGTATTTTTATTTCCCGATGTCAGAAATGCATCGAGATTCTCTGTCTTGTTCTTCTGAGTGAAATGCTCAAAGACAATGTTAAGCTCTTCCTCTGTAAGTGAAGACTGTGAGTTTTTTTTCTTCGCTGTGCCGTCAGAATGCTCCGCAAGCGCATTTGCTATATCCTTCGGCGCAACATTCAAATCCTTGGCAACCTCGCTAACCTTATATTTAATCATCATATTGACATTCCTCCTTATCATCGGCAAGCTTTTTCTCTAAACTCTTGGCAAACCCTTCATCGTCAACGGAAACAACCGCAGCCAGCTTTCCCACCGCAAAGCTCAGCTCTTCCTTCGTACACTTTATTACAATAGTATGCACGCCGTATTCCTTAGCGTTTTTAAGTACAACCTTCTTCGTATTTGCGGAGATATCATCTGCCATCAGAACAAGCCATGCGCTTCCCTTCGCCATGGAATCTACAACCGGGTCGCAGCCTATCGTCATTTTTCCGGCCCTTCTGATGAGTCCCAGAAATCCGAGCAGTTTATCGTTCATTTTCAGCCAACTCCTTCTCCATACCTTCATAGACGCTCTCGGGTATCTGACATGAAAACGCTCTCTCGAAACGCCGGGCCTTTCTCGCTGCCTCAAAGCATTTTACGCTCCTGCACACATACGCTCCCCTGCCGGACTTTTTCCCGGTCAGGTCAAGCGATATCTCACCGGGCGATACTACTTCGCCGTCTTCATTCTTCACATCGGGTGCTTTAACGACACGAATAAGTTCCTTTTTCGGCTTCATCTCACCGCAGCCGGTACACTTTCTCAAAGGTATTTTTTTCTTAACCACAGTCATTCCGCCTTTCATACGATATTATTCGGATACCGTCACGTCCTCTTCAGCCTGAGTCTCTGCCTCTTCCGAAGCCTCGTTACTCAGAATCTCATCGGCACTTTCCTCCTCGGCGATAATCTCATCGTCATCGGAAAATGCGTCGTTGATATCCTCTGTATTTTCGAGAAGCTCTTCGTTCTCGCCGTCCTCGATGAGATCCTCTTCCTTCTCGTCCTCGTCCTCGCCGTAGAAACCGCTTTCGGGACGGATGTCAACCTTCCAGCCGGTGAGTCTTGCGGCAAGTCTTGCGTTCTGACCTCTGTTTCCGATAGCGAGTGAGAGCTGGCTGTCGGGAACAGTAACACGGCAGGACTTGTTCTCCTCGTCGAGGATTTCAACCTTCACAACGTTAGCCGGCGAAAGGGCTGCTGCGATGAATTCCTCAGGCTTCTCCTTGTACTCGATAATATCGATTTTCTCGCCGCCGAGCTCCTCGACGATCTTCGCAACTCGGATACCTCTCGCACCGATACATGCGCCGACCGAATCAACGTCCGGATTCTCGCTCACAACAGCAAGCTTCGTTCTGGAGCCTGCTTCTCTTGCTACCGACATGATCCTGACCGTACCGTCATAAATCTCCGGAACCTCAAGCTCGAAAAGTCTTTCAACAAACTCGTTGCATGTACGGCTGATAACAGCGCGGGGGCCCTTGTTCTTGCCCTTCTTACCAGGCTCCTGCTCCCTGACGTCTGCTATGTAAACCTTAACGCTGTCGCCCTCTTTAAGCTCGGCGATACCGACCTGCTCAGCCTTTGTGAGAGTAGCGATAGACTTGTCGATTCTGATTGAGGCGTTTCCGGTGGTCGGATCGATGTTCTCAACGACAGCCGTAACAATTTCCTTGTTTTTCTTCTTGAACTCCTCGAGAGTAATTTCTCTCTCCTTGTCACGGATACCCTGACGAATAACGCTTCTTGCGTTCTGTACGGAAATTCTGCCGAGATTCTTCGTATCAATGGGGATTCTCACCTTGCTTCCGATAACAGCGTGAACGTCAAGCTCTCTTCCCTTAGCCTCATCGACCTCACGGTCCGGGTCAGTGACCTCTTCAACAACGGTTTTCTGTATATAAGCCTGAAAAACGCCTCTTTCAACGTCAACCGCAAAAACAACATCATCGTTGTTGTAATTACTCTTACATGCCTTTTCGATAGACTTCTTGATATTCTCAAGCATAGCCTCCATAGGAATACCCTTGGATTTTTCAAGCTCCTGCATAGCAGAAAACATTTCCTTAAGATCATTAGTATTACTATTTTCCTTTTTCTTCATTTTCCGATCAACCTTTCTTTTTACCCCGATTCCGAAGCCATCTTTGACACGAGACATCGCCCGTGGATAGGGACTTTACCGGTCAGGGTTTTTTTTTACCCCGATTCCGTAACCATTCTTGACATGAGCCATCGCCCGTGGAAGCGGACTTTTACCGGTCAGGGTTTTTCTCTATCATACTAACTGGACTTTTCAAACAGTCGTTTATCAAAATATATAAATATCAAAACATACAAAAATTAAAACAAAAAGCTAAACAAACCAAATCAAAAAACATCTTTAACAAAGCGAACAAACTCACCGCACGAAACCAAAACAAACCAGGCGGTCGAAGGTCGCCGGGCGTAAAGCGAGCGACTTTAGCGCCGAAGGCGCCAGAAACACACCGAGAGGCAGAGCCGCAGACGATAGCCGATTGGTATGTGTTTCAAGTGCCCTTGGGGTGCGATAACTCGGAGCG
>CAMHNT010000071.1 GCA_946186535.1 uncultured Clostridia bacterium | reverse complement strand
AAGCTTTTCGTGGGTCAGGGGCTTCGCCCTGAACCTATCGGGGCTGCCGCCCCAAACCCTGCTTCGTTCCCGTAAAGCTTTCAATTAATCAAAATCATCAAGCTTAATATAAACAGCGTCCTTCTTGTTGAAAGTCACCTCGTTCTCACCGCTGTGATCCTCGATCGTGACCTCGGATTTCTCGTATGCCTTGAGCTTTCCGTTGAATTCCTTTCCGATCCCCTCAATAGGTCTTATCATCTTCACCATAACATCCGCACCGATGTATGCGAGAAAATGTTCGTCCTTTATGAGCTCTCTTTCTATTCCCGGCGAACATACCTCCAGACAGTACTCACCGTCAATCGGGTCAAGCTCGTCGAGCGGAGCGTCTACCGCACGGCTGACCTTTTCGCAGTCGTCAATCGAAATTCCGTTTTCGCTGTCAATGAAAATCCTCAGATACCACTGAGCGCCTTCCTTGACGTAGCGAACGTCCCAAAGCTCAAGCCCGAAGCCGTTCACAATCGGCTCAACAAGCTTCGTAACGGCTTCAACGGTATTTCCGCCTTTTTTCTTTGCCAATATAATCCCTCCGTATATCCCGAACTCCCGACAGAATTTCTAAATGCACCAGTTCCGTTTTAATGAAACCGCATTTAATATTCCTATCGGCAGCCGGCATGAAATACAAAGGAGCGGGTCTTTCTGAAACCCACTCCTTACTCTACAATATTTTACTATATTATTTTACCACAAACGAACAAAAATATCAAGACTTATTTTTGAACAACTATTTATATTAAAATACAGATAAATTCTGAACTTTTAACAATCCGTCACTGATCCTCTTCCGTCTCCCTCACAATATACACAGGCCGCCTCTTCGTTTCAAGATATGTCTTTGAAAGATACATACCCAGAACTCCGATACCGATAAGCTGAATACCGCCGAGAAACAGCACTATACATATTATCGTCGGGAAACCTGCCGTAGGGTCTCCGAAAACAAGAGCCTTGACAGCATAGAAGCACGCAAGTATAAACGTTATGATGCAAACAACAAATCCCATAATCGAGGAAACATAAAGCGGAGTTGTCGAGAAAGCCATGATACCCTCCACCGAGTATTTGAAAAGCTTCCAGAACGACCACTTCGTTTCTCCTGCGACTCTTTCAACATTGACGTATTCAAGCCATTTCGTCCTGAATCCTACCCAACCGAAAATGCCCTTTGAAAACCTGTTGTACTCCTCCATCGAAAGAATTGCGTTCACCATCTTCCTTCTCATCAGGCGGAAGTCTCTCGCACCGTCAACGATGTCCGCGTCGCTCATCTTGTTGATTATCTTGTAGAACAGTCGCGCGAAAAACGAACGTATCGGCGGCTCGCCCTTTCTCGTGGTTCGCCTCGTTGCGGCACAGTCATATTCTCCGGAGCTTACAACCTCGTACATCTCCGGGAGAAGCGACGGCGGATCCTGAAGGTCAACGTCCATTATCGCAACGTAGTCACCCTTCGCCGCCCTCAGCCCTGCGAGCATTCCCGCTTCCTTTCCGAAATTTCTGGAGAAAGAAATGAATCTCACTCTCGGGTCTTTCTTGTGGAGAAGTCTCAGCATCTTAAGTGTTTTATCCTTTGAGCCGTCATCCACAAATATAAACTCAAACCCGACGTTATTCATGGTTTTCGTGACCTTATTGACTTCTTTATAAAATTCAGGCAGTGCCTCCTGCTCATTGTAGCATGGCACAACAATCGAAATAAGATCCATTTTCTTTACCCCCATTCCGAACTTTATTTTTGATATATATATTTTCTATCAGACCAACCCACACCCATCGGGGCTGCCGCCCCAAACCCTGCTTTCGTTCCGGAAGAACGCTTTTCTGGGAAGCTGAGTCTTTTCATCAAACTTCGCCACCCCCAACCCCCTCCCCGGAGGGGGCTATACTGGGTGTGGGCTTCGCCCACGCCCATCGGGAGCTGCGCTCCCGAACCCTTGCTTTCTTCGCCGAAAGCTTTTCGTGGGTAAAGGGCTTTGCCCACACCTATCGGGGGCTGTCGCCCCAAACCCTGCTTTTTTCTATGAAAGCTCTTTCGGGGGGCATAGGTTTCGCTTATTTTTTATTTTCTGAGAACAACCTCATAAAGGCTCTTTCCCTGCTTTCTGAATTTCTCGTCGAGACAGAGCTCCGCAAATCCGAGAAGCGCAATAACCGCAAGAACTATACCCGGAACAAATCCCTGAGGTGAATAGGTGAGCTTTATGTCATGCTCGCCCTCGCTCAGATCCGCTGCGAGGAATACTTCCATCGCCTCTTTTGTCTCCGTCTTCTTTCCGTCAACATAAAGAGTCCAACCCTTTTCATACGGAATCGACGTAAGGAACGTTCCGTCCTTCTTTACGCTGATCGTACCCTCGATCTTTGTGCTCGTAAAATCCGAAACAACAAGTCCCTCGTCCGCAAGAGTCTCATAACCCGAATCGAGAATGTCCGGATTGAGGAAAGCTGCCGCAATCTTGTTTGTTGCGCTCTTGTCTGCGTCAACGTGAAGACTTACCGTTTCACCCTTCTTGTAGTAACCGAGAGGGAAAATATATCTCTGAGCGTCAACATCATAGCTGTGGTCGATACTGTCGCTCTTTACGTCAACCCTCGTGTTCGACTTTACGTTAGCCCATGCATATATCATGCCGTCGGCAGGCGCCTTATATGTGACGTTGATCTCACCGCTGCTTTCGCCGCTTCTGAGACTGTAGTCGAAAATTCCGCCCTTTTCTTCCTTGTGATCCATGTTGACACAGTCGAAAGAATCGGGTTTCAGAAGTGTATAAACATCCTTGTCCATTCCCGTCGTAGCACGGAAGACCTTATTCTGAGTCACAAAAACGGAATCGTTTTCCATATTGACGTCGTCAATCTTATCGACCGACATATATCCCACCGGCAGATAATAATCATTCTCATACATCGTTACCGAACCGTCGCTTGATGTCCTGAATTCGGAAAGCGATGATTCGTTTCCGATATATCCGTCTCTGCAAACTACGTACTTGACGCCCGTATACATCGACGTTATCGGTGATGTAAGAAGGTACTGATAGCTGCTTCGCTTTGAAACCATACCGAAACGGCTCGTAAAATTGATTATGCTCTTGTACGAAGTCGACGAGAACTGACCGATGCCGTTGTAGCCGTACATCATACCGTCGTTTTTGAGCGAATAGTACGTCTGTTCAACTCTGTAGAACTCGTCCGGATTTTCTTCCTCAGCATATCCGAGAAGCTCCACAACGGCTTCCTCCTTGTCCGGATAGTCGTTGTGATTTGTCGTGCCGACAGTATTTACGCCAATGCTGCACTGAACGCACATTTCCGCAACGATAACAAGACTCGCAAAAATCGTGAGCAGACGTCTGTCGAGCATATTCATCTCATACAGCGCCATAAACAGAATATAGAGTGCCGCAACAATAAGACTTCCGATGATCGCCTTCTGTTCGAGATAGAAAACGGAAATGCATACCATTATTATTGTAACCAAGCACATACCGATAATATCCTTTTTGTCAAGCTCCACAAAAACGGAAAATGCTCTGTAGGCTATCGTAATCAGCATGAAGCTGAACAGGAACGAAAAACGGTACGGAATAAGATTCGGGAAGTGGAATCCGTGCCAGATATAATCAAGAGTATTTATATTAAGACTTATGAATATAAACCCAAGCAGAACGAGATTCGTGATCTTCTCACGAAGCGGAATATCCTTAGCTCTCACAAAAACAGCAAGAAGCAGAATACAGAATATTCCCGAGCCGATATTCGGAAGACCTTCCATCGTAGTCGGCTGGTGGAAGCTGAAAAGATTTGCAGCAACCTCTGCGAAGTTGTTGTAGATTTCAATTTTTTCCGGGAACGAGTCGTCCGTGCCGACCGTATTCTGAAGCTGAATCGCCGAAGTCAGCGTAACCGGCAGAGATATTGCAATCGCAATGACCGAATACAAAGCCATCTTCAGAATGTCCTCGCAGAAAACCTCGAGCTTCGATTTTTTGATAACGCTCTGAACAATGAACCACAGAACAACGAACACGCATATCATATATCCGATGTAGTAGCTCGAAAGGAAGGCAAGTGCAAGCGATACAATATACAGCTTGTACTTCTTCTCATGAACAACGCCGTAAACACCCAGCGCAACAAGCGGCAGAAGCGCAACGCTGTCAAGCCAGATAATATTCCAGTAATATCCCATGAAGAAATCACAGAATGCATAGCAGCAGCCGAACGCTACGAGAGAAAGGTCGTTTCTTCGATAGACGTGCTTCAGGAAAACCGCCATAAACAGACTCGCACAGCCGATTTTTATCATCATAAAAACAGCCATGGCTTCACGCACATATTTGACCGGCACAAGAAGCGTCAGCCAGTTGAGCGGACTTGCGATATAATATCCTATCATGGACATAAAATTCGTACCCAGACCGTTTCTCCAGCTGTAAAGAAGCGAGTCGCCGCTTTTTATCTTCCTTTGAAATTCCTTGAGGAACGGAAGATACTGCTGTTTACAGTCGGAATACATAACCTGTCTGTCTCCGAACGGATAGACCCCGGCTTTTGCGAAAACGACTCCCATAATGAGAAACGGAACGAAGAACGCAAGAACCAGAAAAATCTTTGTATCCTTCTCCCTCTTATTCTTTGCAGTCAGGAGTGTGTTCGCCGGAGCTTTCTTTTTCTCTGCGCCGACTTTTTTCTCTTCTTTTACTTCATCATCATTTTCATTACTTTTATTTTTTTCTTCAATTTTTTCTTCGGGTTCCGAGTTTTCCTCAACAGTCCGATTCACTGTCTCTTCGGACTCCGCCGGAGTTCCCTCAGCTTTTTCCTCAGCCTTTTCCAAAGCTTCCGAAGCGGTTTCCTCTTTCCCGGAAACGCTCACGTTCCCAACGCCGGAACTCCCCTTCTTCCTTTTCTTCTTAGCCACCCATCTCTCCTCCTTTTTTTACCCCGATTCCGAAGCTACTCTTGACACGAGTCAATGCCCGAGGTTAGGGACTTTCTACGGTAGGGTTTTTCTCTATCCAACTGATTGGACTTTTCACACTTTTTTAATCCGTTGCCGAAAGTTATTTCTTGTCATAACCATAATTGAGCAAATTTAAAATCACATCAAAGAAGTCTGACAGAGGACGGTTAAAGTTTTTGCCCAGCTTTTTTCAAAAAGTACCCTTGGGGTACAGCGCCCTCGTGGGTTTTAAGGGCGAAGCCCTTAACATCTCATTACTCCTAAAAATGCCGCACTGCGGCATTTTTATAAAACCATTATTCCCCTTCGACTATCGTTTAATCATTTGCTCATTTATATACATCAGGACATAAACTCTTCATAAAGAGGCAGTACCTCTTCACATGTGCCCTGCATTTTTACTTCGCCCTCGTGAAGCCAGAGAATAGTATCACAGAGCTTCTGAAGCGTCTCGGAGCTGTGAGAAACGATAACAACCGTTCTGTCCGTGTTCGTAATAAGACTTCTCATCTTCTCATAGCTCTTCTTCTTGAACTTTGCGTCGCCTACGGAAAGCACCTCGTCGATGAGCATAATCTCCGTTTCAAGGATAGCCGTGATCGAAAACGCAAGCTTCGAGTACATACCGCTCGAGTAGGTTTTTACCGGGCGGTCAATGAAATCGCCGAGCTCGGAAAACTCGATGATTTCCTCGAGCTTTTCGTCGATCTGCTCCTTGTTGAATCCAAGAAGCATTCCGGAAAGATAGATGTTTTCTCTTCCGCTGAGCTTGTTCTGAAATCCTACGCCGATTGAAAGGAGCGAAACGGAATGACCGTGAAGGTCGATCGTTCCCTCGTCGGGAGAAAAAATTCCTGCGATCGCTTTGAGAAGCGTTGACTTTCCGCTTCCGTTCTTTCCGACGATTCCGAGGATCTGTCCCTTCGGAACGTTGAAGGTCACGCCCTTGACTGCCTCGAAAAGCTCGGTCTTCTTGTACTTGTGCGGAGCGAGGAGCGTTTTCAGAAGTGAAATCTTTTTAAAAACTCTGTATCTGATTTTTACGTCGGATACGGAAATTGCATATTCTGTTGCATCTGACATAATTAAATCACCTTTACATAACTGTTTTCGTATTTATAAATGATCTTCGTTCCTATGAACGAGAGCAAAAGTCCGACGAAGAACCATATAATCAGCATAACCCAGTGCGGACTCTGCTGATAGAGAAGAACTCTTCTGAGATCCGTAATAAGAAGAGCCATCGGGTTAATCTTTACGAGGAGAGTACCGTACGGCTCGGGAACTCTTCCCTTGACTACAGTGCCGATTGACTCGATCGAATAGAAGATACCGGAAAGATAAAAACCCATCTGAAGTACAACCGTGATAACGTTGAGAAGGTCCTCAACGAAAACGCCGAAGTGCATGACGATAGTGCTGATACCGAACGTAACCACAACGAGCACGAGGGTTATCGGAATTACCCACACAACTCTCCATGTCAGCGGAACGTGATATCCGATCATCGTGATGACTACGAGGAGATTCGAAACTACCATTTTAAATCCGTAAACGCCCATCTTTTCAAACACAAACATATACTTCGGAACATAGACCTTCGTAACGATCATCTTTTTTCCCTGAACGAGCTTTACGCTTGCCTTGAGGGTTTTGTTGAAAAACTGCCATGTGTTGAGACCCAGGAATACAAAAACAGGGAAATACGGAACTTTGCTGTTGAACACGACAAGGGCGATGAACGAATAAACCATCATATAGAGCAGCGGGTCAAGAAACCACCACAGCCAGCTCAGGAACGAATCGGCTACCTCCGACTTCAATTCGGCCTTTGATGAGTACACTATATAATTAAAGAATCGTTTGAAATCCTTAAAAAATCTTCCCATCAGCAACCACCACTTCCTTTTCTTCAAAAATTTATAGAATAAGTAATCATAAACGATTTGATTATAACATTATACAGCAAATTTTGCAATAGGCATTTTGCCCTTAATAATGTATAAAATTATGGTATCAAAATGTTAAAAAAGTATGATATTTTGTGTTCGTCTGTAATATTTGAATATCCG
Organism: uncultured Clostridia bacterium; assembly: GCA_946186535.1. Classification (GTDB taxonomy): domain Bacteria; phylum Bacillota; class Clostridia; order Oscillospirales; family Acutalibacteraceae; genus RUG592. Next base: position 2,699 of record CAMHNT010000071.1, on the reverse strand, counting down.
CCAAAAGTCCGGGAAAATTCAAATCCAACCGTTTTTCACCTGTCTTACCGAAAAATTTTCCAATATATACTGAAATATATTATAGAAGCGATTTATTGTAGATATATTGCACATCGATTTCATTCTGCGTATTTTCATTCTTTTCTCGCCCCTCCGCCCCCATGATTCCTCATTTTTTATTTGACATATTTGTATATAATATAGTATAATTATTAATATTGAAACTGCATTAAAAATTCCGTCCGAGAAATTCCGTTTTCAGAATGTGATTCCGTACAGGTTCGGACTGATTTTTTTGAACAGGTTATTTCCGTTTCCCGGATATTTTCTGTTTCCGGTTTTCTTAAACAGTTTACAAAATATTAACATATAAATTAACGCATTGTAGTTTAATATCATTGTAATGTTAATTTATTATTACAAATTACTACACAAAAACCCAAAAAGTCAAACAGCCCGACAGGGGCTTCCGGCATGACTCTCATCACCTGAAGTCAGCCGCCTGTTATTTTGAAATCTAACGTTTCCGAAGAATATATATCAAAAAATCAATTTAAAAAAGACTAAATGTAAAAAGAAATCGGAGTTCTTTATGGAAAAAATGAATGTAAGAAAAATCGTCCTGATGTTTGCGGACGCTTTTATCGTATTTATGAGCGGAGCTCTGACGAGCTTCTTTCTCTCCTTCTTTTGGCTGAATCCAATGTACGACTCGTCACGAAAGAGTCTTATTATTTATCTTCTGATAAATGCGCTGATGTGCTTTTTCGCACTTTATGTCTGCGGTGCATACAACAAGCTCTGGCGGTACTTTGACGCCAAAGATTACCTGTCGTGCGGAATCGGAATGTTCATCGGCTGCGGAATAACCGTTCTCCTTGCGAACACCTTCAACGCACAGCCCCGCTGGCAGTATATCATCATATCCTTCGCCATAAGCACGGTCGGCATAACCGTTTTCAGATTTGTTTTCCGGAAAACGTTTCTGACGATTTCCGTCGACGGAAAAAAATATCAGAAACAGCGAACCATGATAATCGGCGCCGGAAAGGCGTGCAAGATGATTTTAAGCGAAATCAAGAACGCCGCAACCGACCCTAAAAACCCTGCGCACAAATACGAGCCGGTCTGTCTCATTGACGACGACCCGGACAAGCAGGGCACAAGCATCATGGGTATCCCCGTGAGAGGAACAACCCAGGACATCAAGAAATGGTGCAGAAACGAAGCGATCGACCTTATTATTCTCGCCATTCCCTCGCTTGACGAAAAGAAGAGGAAAAGAATACTTGACATCGCAAGTGAGACAAGCTGTAAAATAAAAATTATCCCCTACCTCACCGAGATGCTCGGCGACGGAAGCGAAAGCACCCAGATCATCTCAAAGGCGCAGGATATCCGAATTGAAGACCTTCTCGGAAGAGAACCCGTGACCTTCGACAACAACGACGTCAAGGAATACATTTCCGGCAAGGTCTGCATGGTAACGGGCGGCGGCGGTTCGATCGGAAGTGAGCTTGTCCGCCAGATAATAAAGTACAGCCCGAAGCAAATAGTAATCGTTGACATCTATGAAAACAACGCTTATGAGATCCAACAGGAACTATACATGGAGTACGGACGTGACATCAACCTCGTAACTCTCATCGCTTCCGTTCGTGATTACGCAAAGATGAATCTCATCTTCAAAACCTACAAACCGAATATTGTGTTCCATGCTGCTGCCCACAAGCACGTTCCGCTCATGGAAACGGTTCCGGAAGAGGCGGTGAAAAACAATATCTTCGGCACATTCAACTGTGCGACTCTCGCGGAATATTACAACGTGGAAAAATTCGTTATGATCTCAACGGACAAGGCGGTAAACCCGACGAACGTCATGGGCGCGACGAAGCGCTGCTGCGAGATGATAATCCAGTATATGGCTCAGAACTATACCAACACCGACTTCATCACGACCCGTTTCGGAAACGTTCTCGGAAGCAACGGCTCCGTCATTCCGCTTTTCAAAAAGCAGATAGAAACCGGAAAGCCCGTCACCGTAACCCACCCGGATATCATAAGATACTTCATGACTATTCCGGAGGCTGTCTCTCTCGTTATGCAGGCAGGCGCAATGGCTCATGGCGGCGAGATTTTCGTCCTCGACATGGGCGAACCGGTGAAGATAGTAACTCTTGCGGAAAATCTCATCAGACTTTACGGCAAGGTTCCGTATCAGGATGTTGAAATAAAATTCACAGGACTGCGCCCCGGAGAGAAGCTTTACGAAGAGCTTCTCATGAGTGAAGAGGGACTCAAGGAAACGGCGAACAAAAAGATCTTCATAGGAAATCAGATCAAGATCGACCCGGACAGCTTTCTGGGTGAGCTTCAGGAGCTTAAGGAAGCAGCTAATTCAAACGACAGCGAACTGACTTTGAAGATTCTCAGTGATATTGTTCCTACCTTTCATCATAAAATTAACTAAAATAAAAAACTTAATTCATAGCGAAGCCAGAAAAAGTTTCGCTCAAGCCTTTTCAAAGGCTTGCAGATTCCAAAGACAGCGTCTTTGGTCGCCGTCCGCAGACGGCGAAACTCCTTTAGCGTTCAGCCCTCTGCAAGGGGTGAATTCCAAAACAGTCCGGTGGACTGTTTTGGAAGAGTGCGACGGCGAAGCCTAGTCCCTTTAGGGAGACGCTCTGGCAGAGAGCGTC
>CAMHNT010000070.1 GCA_946186535.1 uncultured Clostridia bacterium | reverse complement strand
CTTTTGGAAAGGACATTTTTTCACCTACTGTTTTTTATTCAATTCAATGTAATAAGTTTTTCCGAATTAAATTAACCTGTCGTGCTATAAAAAGTGTTAAAACCATAAGAAATTCTATGGGGGCGAACCACTGTCAGCAGGTTCGCCCCCACCCGAACTTTATCTCATGTTAAAGTTTATTCTGCCCCCACAGCTAAAGCATAAGTTCCGTCAGCCAATCGGCTATCGCCTTCGGCTCTGCCTCTTGGGACGTCACTTATCCGCTGAGTGGAGCATAAAGGGATTTCGCTCGTTGCGACGAGCGAGCAGGGGCGCTGCCCCATGCACCCCGCCAACTTTTGAAAAAGTTGGATCAAAACTTTAACAGTACAACAAGTTGAAATAAAAAAGAAGGAGAATCACTATGCCGATTCCAAACGACCCGATCATACTTTTGTCTTATATAAACACTCAGCTTCGAGACAATTTCTCTTCGTTCGATGAGCTCTGCAAATCTCTCTGCGTCAATTCGGACGAAATCAAAGAAAAGCTGTCCTCCGTAAATTACGAATACGACAGCACGCTCAATAAATTTGTCTGATTTCTACATGAAAACAACACAGCACCCTCCGGGATTATCATTCTCCCGACGGGTGCTGTTTCTTTTAATATACTATTTGTCCGACTTCTCTTTCGCAATACGAAGAAGATTTATTACTGCCTTCGGAAGCGAGTCCGGATTTATCTGATAGAGATTTTCCGCTATGGAAATGCTTTCGTTAAGAACGATGTAGCTTGCGACAACAAGCGCAAACGGTGTTTCGGATGAAATTACTATCCCCGCCTTAACAAGAAGAACTCCTGCGATAAGATCGAGAAACACACCGAACGCAAGCGCCGCAAGAAGCGATATCTTTCTCCAGAAACCCCGTCTCGCAATTTTGCTGTCCAGCCCCTGACCGATAGCCTTGGCTTTTATTATACCTGTCGCAAAATCCAGAACAACCGCAGCCGCAACAAGAAGAAACATGACTCCGTACTGTCCGCAAAGCGTTGCCGCAACTCCGGCGATAACACTGAGCGCCGATTTTATGATTCCCTCCGGTTTCAAAAAAACACCCCTTTTAAAGCCCCGTTCATTCCAAAATACGAAAGAGCCTTTTCAACAGCCCGATCTGAATCAGCCATATTATTCCTCTCTTCCTTCAAGGCAGAAATGACTTCCGGAAATAAAAAACTTTCCGTTGAGCTTCGTTCTTCCGAACTTCTTGTTTTCAGTCTGAAATTTCTTGAACAAATGACGGCACATCAGACGATTCGTATAGGAAACGGCATTCAGAAGAACCGTCTGGTTTGCATTTCCTCCGCCAAAACTGCTTGAAGCAGAAAAGCTTTCAAGTCTCAAATGTTCCTCGCTTGAAATATAGGACTTTGTGCTTTCGGTATCATCATTTGAATTTCCACAAAAAATAAATCCGTTTATCTCTTGTCCTTCGTAATTCTCGAATTTTGTGAAGAAGCACTGCAAATATCCGTCCGACAAACTCACCTTCATGTCGCTGATATATGGCATAGTGCTGAAAGCTACTCCATAGGCTGTTCTTGCGATGCTGTATGAAATATAATCGCTTTTTATTCTTGAATCAACATAAACCCAATTCTCCCCCTCAACGCTTCCCGAACCGCAGTGAAGAGAAATCTTGATTATCTGATTTTCATCAGGTCTTATTTTAAGGAACTGATATTTGTTCTTATCAAGATAAATCAGCGTATACCTGCTGTCTTCCGTTTCTTCCTCTTCGTTTTCCGAAGGAACATAGTCCTCGAAACTTACACCCTCAAATCCTCTAAAAGCCTCCTTGAAATCCTCAGTTACCTGAGAATATGCGTTAGTTTTTCCTATCATCTGTTTTCTCAAAATATCATTGTTTTCCATTTTTATACCTCCAAATAATATATATCGTCATACTTGAAATACATCGTCAAGAAATCACCTGTCAGATCAAATGTTTTCTTATACGTCATAATCTTCCATATTCCCGGCTATAGGCTCAAAACATATCCCCGTAAAATACGTCTCTGCATTTCCTTTTATAAAATCAGCCTCCTGAACCAGAAGATCATTCACAATTTCACCCGTAACTGAACCGACGCATATACTTGCTATAAGCCCGGCATATGCGGAAGTTTTCGTCGGATACGGAACCTCAACCTTATGACCTCGGATAGCCTCTCTGATATCGTCAAAATCCGAGATCGCCTGATTCACAACCTCTCTCGATGTTCTTTCGGTCATAGAAACTCACCTCCTATAAGCCCCGAAAAAGAAGAAAAATTTTGCATGCAAACAGGAAAACTTTTCCTGAATTTTATACTAAATTTCAATAAAACACTTTAAATCTTTTCGGTCTAATTTCTGCAATACTGCGTCATCGCTGCAAGACAAACGACAGCCTGCCTGCGAGCTCTTCCTTGTCTTGCAAAAATTATCCTCGAAAATCTTTTAAAGGTTTTAATTGAAAATTAGTATTAAAAACAAAAAACTGCAGCCTGATTGGTTCAGGTCTGCAGTTTCATATTTTATTATTCAGTTTTCTCAGTCACTGACCTGATATGTCATATATCCGTCAAGTGCGTCCGTGACAAGCTCTTCATAAATAAAAACAGCGAGATTTTTTCTCTCGGTATCCCAGTCCGCAACGTCAAGAGTCGACATACCGTAATGCCATGCTGCAAGATAGTTTCCGTCGGTCGGAAGTCTGTACTCCTGCATATCGTAGGAAAGATAAGTCAGTGAATTCGCAACAAGAGTTGTGATTTCAGTCTTTTTCAGGTTCGTCGTAATAAGCGGACCTATTTCGTTCACAATGCTTACGATCTGTGAAAGCGAAGCCGATTTCATGCTGTTCGCCAATGTTTTCAAAAGCTTTCTCTGACGGTCTGTTCTGTCGAAGTCGCTTCCGGAAAATCCTGCCGCTGCGTCTCCTCTGTCTCGTGCATACCAGAGAGCCTGTCTTCCGTTGAGGTGAACGATACCTGCCGAATCCTGAAGCTCGTTTCTTGTTTCAACCTGATTGTTCTTCCATGACTGCCAGTTTATATAGTCGATCTCCTCATCGGAAAGCTCAATGTCAATTCCGCCCAGAATGTCAATGATTGATCTGAAGCTTTTGAAGTCAACTATCGCATATCGGTCTATGCTCACTCCGAAGTTCTGTTCAATGGTCGAAATCGCAAGCTTAGGGCCGCCGTAAGCATAAGCGTGGTTAAGCTTTGAATAGCCGTAATCCGGTATATAAACCCATGTGTCACGCATGAACGAAGTGAGCTTCAGCTTCTGGTGACGGTTGTCAACCGAAAGCAAAATCATCGTATCGCTTCGCTGACTTGTACCGTCGTTTTTGTCCGCGCCGAAAAGGAGAACATTAAGAACCATCGGATCGTTCAGGAGCGATCCCTCGCTCAGATCCATGTTGACGTATCCGTCGTTGATATCGATATCATACTCCGAATTTTTCTTTTTGTCGCCTGCGTTATAATTTTCGGATTCATCGAAGTCGCCCGTATCCTTATAGTTAAGCGAATCAAGCGTGTTGTAATAGTATATAAAGCCTGTTCCCGAAACCGCCATCACAATCGCCAGAAGAACAAGAAAAACATTTCTTATAATAAGTCCGACTCTTTTTTTCTTCTTTTTCTTTCCGAAAGATCTCGACGGTGTTTTGTAGTCGCCAAGAACATCATAACCGTCCTTGAAGTCCTTTTTAGGATTACCTGCCATAAACAAAATTCCTTTCAGTATTTATACCAACTTAAAAATACAATCGTCTTTCTTTACGCAAATTTCTACAATTTAATATTATAATAGTTAAATTGCAAATTATAATTCTCCCTCAGAATTTTAATCATCGAATTACAACATTTTTTCTTCCAATAATTTGGTAAAATTAACTAAATACAATAATCACAATTATTTTTAAAACACGAATTGATATGTAAAAAATCAGACATTTTAAGGATACAAAAATATACCGTCAGATACCGTCGATTTTCTGTTCATAGACCGTCAGCCCATAAGACGGGGCAAACTCCTTCATAAAAATATCGGCTTCGGGGATTCCCATTTTTGCAATCGCCTTCGCTGTATTTTCCTTAGCCGTAATAAATTCATCATTCCCCATTCTGATTTCATCTATACATTTTATGTACGCCGAGATTTTGTCTGCGGCTTTCAGAAGCTTCGTCTCGTATTCCGTATTTCCCTTCTCATTAAGCAGCGGTTCATATACCTCCTGCATATCCTCGGGAAGCAGCGCCGTCAGCTCCTTTGCGGCAATACGCTCGATATTCTTATATGACGATCTTATTTCATCGTTAAAATATTTTATGGGAGTCGGCATATCTCCCGTAATAATTTCCGTGCAGTCATGAAAAAGTCCCATAACCGCAACATGGTCGGCGTCAAGGTTCTTGTTCAGCCGGATATTCCCCAGCGTCGCAAGACAATGAGCGATGACAGCGACCTCAAGGCTGTGCTCGCTCAGATTTTCGGTTCGCTTATTATTCATAAGCCCCCACCTGTTTATATACTTCATTCTCGACACCATCGAAAAAAAACTACTCATTTCCTTACCCCTTTTTTTACACCGATTCCGTACTTTGTTCCTGACATAAGACATCGCCCGAGGATAGGAAGAATTCCCGGTCAGGGTTTCTCCTCACTATCCTTCATTATTACTTCGGCAATTAAATAATCGTAAATAGAGTATCGTTTATCTATCAAGGACACTATGCGGGGGCTTTCCGGTCGTTCTCCGCTGCCGCATCGGTCGGTGCTGTTGCCTTGCGGCAACAAAAAAATAAATATAAATTTTGTATTATTTAGTTGCCGCATTAATAAAAACACGCTGTTTCCAAAAAAACAACATTCACTGATAATAATCTTCAGATTGCAAATGAACACTTCACATAAACCCTAACCTGTAAAAAAATCAAAATTTATTTTCAAAATGTGTCAAATGCAACATGAAAACTCATATATATATGATATAATAAAATTACAGAAATGTAAACATTTAATTTGTAAACAGATATGAATAAACAATAAAATTTCAGGAGGAACGAATCATGAAGGTAAATGTTATCGGAGGAACACTCTCCGAAGAAGAAAAGAATACTTACGTAAGATACATCACAGACAAACACCCCGACAAAAAGCTCACTGCTATCGACATCACCGTTGACGGTGACTATGCGGATTTAAAGTATTACTACGAGCCGAAGGATTTCGAAAGAATCAGAAGAATCACAGGCTACCTCGTAGGAACACTCGACAACTGGAACAACGGCAAGCGTGCCGAGGAACACGATAGAGTCAAGCATGATGTTTCCGTAATGGAACAGATTTGACCTTATCCCGGACAGATGAATAAAACCTGACATCTAAAAATTCCTTAATCAAACAACAGACCGTGTATCGAAAGATATTCGGTCTGTTTATTTGTTTATGATTTTGATTTAAAAAACACCTTACAATGTCAGTCCCATTCGTTGAATATAATATTTCCGACCGAAACAGGATTCCAATATTTAATTTGCTGTAATTCGCCCTTTGACAGTTCATGCCCGGTATCGGAAAAACAAGAATTCAAAAGCTTGGCAGAGGCTGTTTCATACCCGAAAGATGACAGCGGATTTTCCGATATATCAACAAATACTTTCTCATTGATAACAAGCTTATTTGTAAACGCAGTAACCGGATAGAATTTGTTCAGCAGAACATACAGGCTTTCTCCGTTTAATTTAAACCACGCATAAAAATAGCTTGTATTGTCAGGTCTGCAAATTTCAATCAATTCCCGATTGCCGCTGCACATTGCATAGCAGGCTTTTCTGAAAACAGAACAGTCATTTTCAGCCAAAACATCAGCGCTGCTGTCAAAAAATCCCGTAATTCCTTTTTTCAGCAGCATATTATTTTTCCTCAAGCAAACACACGGCATGAGCGGAAATGCCCTCCTCGCTTCCCGTGAAGCCGAGCTTCTCCTCGGTGGTTGCCTTTACGTTCACTCTGTCGATATCGATTTTACAGGTGTCCGAAATGTTTTTTCTCATTTGTTCGATAAAAGGACTGAGCTTTGGCTTCTGAGCTATCACCGTTGAATCGATGTTTGATATTCTGTAGCCCTTTCTGTCTACCGCACTGCAAACCTCCGAAAGGAGCTTCAGACTGTCCGCTCCCTCAAATTCCGGGTCGGTGTCCGGAAAAAGCTTTCCGATATCACCGAGAGCCGCTGCGCCTAAAATCGAATCCATAACCGCATGAACAAGAACGTCCGCGTCTGAATGTCCGAGCAGCCCCAATGTGTGTGGAATATCAACTCCGCCTATAATCAGCTTTCTTCCGCTCACAAGCTTATGAACGTCGTAACCGTGACCTATTCTCATTTTATCCCCCTCAATTTCAAAAATGCTTCCGCAACCGCCGTATCCTCTGCGGTCGTTATTTTTATATTTGTATAGTCGCCCACCGTAATGTGAACCTTTCCGCCGATTGACTCGATAAGCTGACAGTCATCGGTAAAATCCAGACCGTCCCCGGCGGCTTTTCTGTATGCCTTTAAATATGTATTCCTTTCAAAAACCTGCGGAGTCTGAATGACAAAAAGCTTTTCCCTCGGCGGCGTGCTTTCGACCGTTTCGTTTTCGACAAGCTTAATCGTATCCTTTACCGGAACGGCAAGCGTCGCCGCACCGAATTTCACGGCGTCGGAAACAACTCTCCTGATATCTTCGCTTTCGACGAGCGGCCGTGCGCCGTCATGAATCGCTATGATATCACACTTCCCGTCAACCTCTTCAATGCCGTTTCCGACGGACTGCTGACGTGTGCTTCCGCCGACGGTGAATTTTATCGGCATACCGAACGGATTATCCGAAAAAAGCTTCCTGAAGCTTTCGATATCTTTTTCCGGACAGACAATCACAGCCTCATCGACAATCCCCGAATTTCCGAAAGCGGAAACCGTATGTTCAAGAACCGTTCTGTCGCCGATTTTCAGAAGCTGTTTGCTGATATTCGATTTCATTCTCGTCGACAAGCCTGCCGCAACGATTACGGCAGAAACAAATTTATTTTCAAACATAAAAATCCCCCATACTGCGGAATATCCTTTTCTTCCGGATCATTTAAAAAAAGACGTAAGAAAATTTGCGATCAGGTCTACGCCTGCAACACAAATAAATACCAACACTATGAACCCTATCGCCGACAAAACTCTGACAGCATTGCGCTTAACAGGCGACATCTCTTCCCACTCGGGTTCCTCCGGCAAGTCAAGAGAGCCGTAATAATCCGGCTTTTCCATTGCGGAAACACCGTTTAACGCATCGATCGCTTTTTTCAGAAAGCTGATGGGAACATAATAGATATGCTGCCCGTTTTCGACTCCCAGCACAGGCATGACCTTTGAAACCACCCTTTCCGAATACGGAATTTTTTCCTTCACAAGAGTATGCTCAACGATATCCTTGTTCACCTCGTCAACGGCAATAAGCTGAACAGGCTGATTAAAATCAATTTTATTGTCTTTTAAAAGCTTTTTGCCGCACTCACAGCTATTGTCTTCCGAAAAAACAATCTTCTTGCACTTTGAACAATATTTCATTTTTATAAACTCCCTGATATAAAACACTGAAACAGCGTTTAACACAAAATATATACAATAATGATACTACAATCAGTATATATTTGTCAAATATAATTGTATGTTTTATTAAAAATCAATGTCAGTACTTTCATAAAACCCAACCTCTCCGAATAATCATTAAATACAAGCTATCCATAAAAGGGTATTATCTCCAACTATGCGCAGATAAAAAATATTTTAATTATCACCCGTCCGGAAAGTTCGTATTATTTTACATTTTCGGACATACCCAAAGCGACAGTTTTATTGCATATTATCTTTGACAAATAGCTCAAGTAATGGTATCATAGTAAAATGAAAGAAAATGGAAAGAAATAAGAAATCCGGAGGTTGTAAAATGCGTAAAATTTTAGCCATATGGGCTGCCAAACTCGCCTCGGCAGGCGCAAGGCTTCTCGGCAAAAACGGAAGCTCCATGCCCGGCACTATCGCCCTGAAGATCTGCCCCGATATTCTGACACGGCTCTCGAACGATATCGAAAAGGATATCATTGCAGTCTGGGGCACCAACGGCAAAACAACAACAAACAATATGATCTACACCGTTCTCGAAAATCAGGGCTATAGAATAGTATGCAACAAAGTCGGCTCAAATATGCTTTCCGGCGTTGTTTCCGCTTTTATTTCCTACAGCACGCTGACGGGCAAGGTCAAAGCCGATTATGCGTGTCTTGAAATGGACGAGGCTTACGCAAGAATTATTCTTAAATATCTCACCCCGACAAAAATAGTTATCACAAATCTTTTCCGTGACCAGATGGACCGTTACGGTGAGATCGATACTACTATTTCATACATTCAGATGGCTCTCGACAAGGCGAAGGACGCAACGCTCATTTTAAACGGCGACGATCCTCTGACCGCTTCACTCGGCACGAACTACAAAAACACACGCTACTACGGAATCACCGAAAACCTCGGCTTAAACCTCAACGAAACACGTGAGGGACGTTACTGCCGTGCCTGCGGAAACGAGCTCAAATATGATTTCTATCAGTACGGTCAGCTCGGAAAATATCACTGTGACAAGTGCGGTTTCTCACGTCCTACTCCTCAGTATGACGGAAAGAATATCACCGTTGACGACTACGTAAGCTTTGATGTCTGCGGCACTCACGTTGACCTGCCGTGCAAGGGTATCTACAATATATACAACGCACTTGCGGCGTTTGCGTTCTGCGACAGCTGCGGCATTGAGAAACATGATATCGCAAAGGGTCTGCAAAAATACAAGGGTCAGATCGGAAGAATGGAAGAGTTCACAATAAAGAACAAGCTCGTTGTGTTCAACCTCGCAAAGAACCCGGCAAGCTTCAACCAGAGTATCGGAAACGTCATAAACGAAAAGAGAACGAAGGACGTCATCATCGGAATCAACGACAACGACCCTGACGGAAACGACGTTTCGTGGCTCTGGGACGTTGACTTTGAGAAGCTTAACGACAGCTCCGTCACAAGCTACACGACCACGGGCATACGCTCGAAGGACATGGCTGTCCGCCTGAAATACTGCGATATCGACGAACGGAAAATCACCGTCGGAGGCGATATGAAGCAGGATATCATCAATGCGGTAAACGGCCGGGGCGAGAGAGTTTATATTGTCGTAAACTACACCCTGCTTTTCTCCACGAAAAAGATTCTGAGTGAACTGGAGGAAGAATTATGAAACTGAAAATAGCTCACCTTTACCCCGACCTGCTCAATCTTTACGGAGACATCGGAAACATCACCGTCATAAAAAAACGCTGCGAGTGGAGAGGAATCGAAACTCAGGTTGACTCAATCTACGGAAACGAAAAAATCAACTTCACCGACTACGACCTCGTATTCCTGGGCGGCGGCTCGGACAGAGAACAGCTTCTCGTCCGTGACAAGCTCATCTCGATGAAAAAGGAAATCAGCTCCTACGTCGAGGACGGCGGAGTTCTCGTTGCGGTGTGCGGCGGATATCAGCTTCTCGGAAGCTACTACAAGCTCGAAACGGAAACAATTCAGGGACTCGAGATCCTGAACATTCAGACCGAGGTCGGAAAAACGAGACTCATCAGCGACGTTGTTCTTGAAAGCGAGGAATTCGGCACTATAGTCGGCTTCGAAAACCACGGCGGCAGAAC
>CAMHNT010000069.1 GCA_946186535.1 uncultured Clostridia bacterium | reverse complement strand
AAAGTTGGCGGTTTCCAAAGGCAGAGCCTTTGGTCGCCGTCCGCAGACGGCGAAATCCTTGGCGTTCAGCCCAGCAAAAGCATAAGTTCCGCTTGCCAATCAGGCTGCGCCTTCCGGCTTGCCTTCTTGGAGCGTCACTTATCTGCAAGGGGTGAATTCAAAAACAGTCCGGGGGACTGTTTTTGAAGAGGGGACGCTCTGGCAGAGAGCGTCCCTTAACCAGCAAGGTAAATCGTACTAAGTTGATAACATTGCCATAGTCATATTTCAGACTGTATCCGTATTGGGTGAATTTGTTCCTGATTCAACGAACTGAGTCAGAAGAGAACTGTCGTAAATTCCTTTGAAAACCGTTGACTGAGAGATTGAGCTGTCCGAAATGATTTCGGGAACTTCCTTGAGATGAGGAATCGTAATTCTCACCACAAAAGCAATCAGTATCACAATCACAAAGCCCTCGATAATTCCGACCACTGCTCCGAGAAAAGCGTTAACTCCGCCGACAACCGAATCGTCAATAGTGTTAACAATTAACTTTGATATCAGCTTTATTATTATGGTCAGAATAATAAAAAGAAAAATCGAAACAAAAACGGAAATAAAGGATACTATAATCGGACGGATAAGCTGTTCAACCTGTTCGGCGCTTTTTCCTGCCGCACTGTTCAGTGTCTGAGTTGAAACGCCGAAGCTGCTCAGAGAATTGTTCACGAATTTCGGCATGGTTTTCATAATGCTTTCAACCAGACTTCCCTGTCCGGACTGTTTGTAAAGCTTTATTGCGTCTCCTATCTTTTCAACCAGAGCCGTTTTAAAACCGCCCTGATAGATAGCCTCGGCAATAGGATTCGAAAGAATCATCGTAAGCGCAGAAGCAAGGATCGTTCCGATTATTGAAACGACGGTTTTCGCTATACCTTTTTTGAAACCCAGTATCGCAAAAACAGCAACAATTATTATTACCAATACGTCAAGTGCTGTACTCATATTTATCATTCCTTCTTTTTTATATTTTATGCTGAAACATATGATTTATTTCAGACTTGCTTTTCTAATCTCCGAAACGCCGAGAATATACGCCGTTTTTTCCTGAGGAAGCAATGCGGCCTTCGCGTCGTTTCCTACCTCCCATTCTCCGAACGAATCGCCGTAGGAATTGAAGACACAGAGTGAATTCGAAGAAAGAACTGCAATTCTGTCATTTTTTACATCAAGAGAAGAAATCTTGAGATTCGTCTGGAAACTTCCTGTTTCATTTCCTTTCGTATCAAGACTCACAACACTGCATTCCCTTCCGTCGTCTGAACGTGAAAGCGAAAGAACTATATTCTCCTTATATGAAATATTATATGCAGTCAATACTCTTTTGTTGAAACTGTAAGCAGATTCCTTTCCGTTTGAGCTGTCAATAACGGAAACAAGCGAATCGGTAACAACCGCAAATTTTTCTTCCTCAATGAATTTAACCTCATAGACTATCTGGTCGTTATATGTATAGACATTCGCCGGCGTTGTGCTTGAAAAGTCAAGAAGATAAACCTTTGAAACAAGTCTTCCGTCAACGGAGTTTACTGCGCCTACAGCCGCCTTGCTTCCGTCACTGCTGACCGACACGGAAACGGCATAGAAGTCGTTGAAGTAATACGAATACAAAAACTCGTTGTTCCTGTCATAAACGGAAAGGTTTGAAAGGTATCCGGTCTGATCGGATATTACGCAGTATGTGCCTGAATCGTTTATATCACAATCCGTAATAGCCGTTCCCTGAGTTCCCCGGTGAACCTCGCCTTTTTCGGAAAGTATCCTGAAATTGCTTCCGCCCTCGTTGAACGCTATCGAATATAGCTTCGAGCTTTTTATGAGAGGGTTCGTGAAATTGTGCTGTTCCGAAAAAAGGATTTCTCCGTCATGATTCAGACATACAATTGAAGTATCGCTGACATAAATCAGCCCCTTGTCGATATCATTAAAGTTATTCTCAAGAACCGAAATACCCGAAATCTGAGAAGTAAAGCTTGAGTTTGTAGAATCGGAAAAGCTGAACCATTCCGCAGCGCCTTCCGGCGAAAGCGTATCCCATTTCAAAGCCGTAAACACGAATATGCAGCAAATCAGTAAAACAACACCGCAAACCGCAAGCCGTGACGAACAGCCGAATGGCAGAGGACTTTTTTTCTTTCTCCGCCTTTTCCCTGACCGTATCTCCTCATCATCACGGTCATAGTCGTTAGCCATTTTAAAATACCCTCCTTTTCATTATATATTGTGAACACATGAATTTTATGACATTTTCTGTCTGTTTTAAAACAAATCATCGGATCGTCAGTGAAAACCGCTCAGTCAAAAAAAACGAATGTTTTTTCATAAAGTTCCTTTGACTGTTCGATGTCGCCCCATGAAAGCGGCTCGTCTGCATACGCAAGACTATTGAAAGGCTCTTCCTCACCTATGCATGCCGGAAATCTTTTACAGAGAGGATATGTATGCTTTGCGAACTCCCTGATACCCATACGGTCATATTCCGTCCTGAGAAGTCTCATAAGCTGACTGCCGAATCTAACCTTGTCTATATTCGTATAATCGGTATGGGACATTATATAGGAAACGCTTTCCTTCATGTTGCTGCCCAGAGCTTCAAGCGAAAGATAGTCGTCATTTCCGGGGGCGTTCAAAAACAGCTCGTCAAGCTTCCTGTCATATTCATCTTCAACATCATAGCCTTCAAGAATCATCAGAGCATAAGCAAGCAGTTCGTCCATACGATATTTCTCCCATCAGTAATACACCTTATTGAGATACAGACCGCAGGCTGGAGCGGTGGGACCGGCAAATTTCCTGTCTTTTTTCTCAATAATTTCCGGAATTTCGTACGGAGCTATTTTCCCCTGTGCAACCCTCAGAAGAGTTCCTGTCATAATTCTTACCATATTGTATAGAAAGCCGTCAGCCTCGACAGTAAACGTCACGAAATCACCCTGCCTTTCAACCTCGGCAAGATACACGGTCCTGTGCATATCACCCGGACGTCTGTTGTCGGGAGTGCAGAACGACGTAAAATCGTGAGTGCCGAGATAATGCTTTGCGGCTTTGTCGAGAATATTTTCATCGAGATTTTTGAATCTGTAGTGAAGAGCGTAGCCGTCATAGAAAGGATTTCTGACCTCGTTGTTCCATATTTTATAGATATACTGCTTCTTCTTACAGTCATATCTCGGGTGGAAATCGAGCGGCATTTCCTCGCAGTCAAGAACGGCTATCGAATTCGGAAGATGTCTGTTGAGCGCCGCCTTCAGCCTTTCGGGCGGTATCCTGTGAGTGGTCTTCAGACCTATGCAGTACATATTCGCATGAACGCCGGTGTCGGTTCTGCTGCACCCTTTCACGTCAAGATCGTCGCCTATGATTTTTGAAAGCGCATTCTGAAAGACCTCCTGAACGGCTACGGCATTGCTCTGAACCTGCCAGCCGTGATAGGAGCTTCCGTCGTACATGATTGTAATTTTTACATTCCTGAGCGGATTGTTACAGGAAGCTTCAAATTGCATATTATCACTCCAACAAATATAACTGCAAGCACTCCGAGCGCCGCAAAATCATATTTCGAATATTTCAGAACCTTCATTCTCGTTCTGCCGTCGCCGCCGTGATAGCAGCGGCTTTCCATTGCCATAGCAAGGTCGAACGCACGTCTGAAAGCGGAAACAAAAAGCGGAACAAGAATCGGGACGAGAGCCTTTATTCTGTTCATGAAATTGCCGCTTTCAAAATCGGCGCCCCTCGCCTTTTGAGCGCTCATGATCTTGTCGGTCTCCTCAAGAAGCGTGGGAATAAATCTCAGCGCAATAGTCATCATCATAGCTATCTCGTGCACCTTGATATGAAAGACCGACAGCGGCTTCAGAAGCTTTTCGATACCGTCGGTGAGGTCGGTCGGAGAGGTCGTATATGTAAGCACCGAGCTGATAAGCACAAGCGCAATAATTCTCACCGCAACAAAAATCGCAGTATTGATACCCGATTCGGTTATTTTAAGGAACTTCCATTCCCATAGCGGATCGCCCGTTCCGTAAAACAGATTGAGCGCCGAAGTAAAGAGGACGATAAATATAATTGCTTTCACGCTTTTGAAATAAAGCTTCGGCGAAACCTTTGAGAGGAACAGGACTCCGAGAACGGACAGCGCCATGATCGCAAGCGAAACATAGTTCCTTGTCAGAAAAATAAATACTATATAACAGGTCAGGAGAATTATTTTCATTCGGGGGTCCATTCTGTGAATAACGGATTTCCCGGGAAAATATTGACCGAGAGTGATTTCTTTAAGCATAAACTCACCCTTTCTTTTCTTTATTGTAACTTTATATTGATTAACTTTGTACTTTAACGTTTAAAGTTTCGCTCAAGCCTTTTCAAAGGCTTGAGGAGTCCAGAGGCAGAGCCTCTGGCAGGTTTTTAAGTTGCGCCGGCGAAGCCAAGTGCCCTTGGGGTACGGAGCCCTTAACGAAACATTACTCCTTAAAAATGCCGCAATGCGGCATTTTTTCAGGGGACGCTCTCTGCCAGAGCGTCTCCCTAAAGGGACTAGGCTTCGCCGTCGCACTCTCCGAAAACAGTCCACCGGACTGTTTTCGGATTCACCCCTTGCAGAGGGCTGAACGCTAAGGAATTTCGCTCGTTGCGACGAGCGACCAAAGGCGCTGCCTTTGGAAACTGCAAGCCTTTGAAAAGGCTTGAGCGAAACTTTTACCGGCTTCGCTTCGCCGGAAGTTTTTTCCTTTTCGTTAAAAACTTCCCTTATGAATTTCTTAAGCCTTCGCAAGTCCTCCGAGCTTCTTTATTTCATAAACCGCCTGCTCCACCGAATAAATATCCGTCGGCAAATCATACCCACGCTTCGAAAGCTCAATCATAATTTTCGTTATCTGCGGTATCTGAAGCCCGATTTTTTCAATCTCCTCGCCTCTCGAAAAAATATTCTTCGTTTCGTCAAAGGCAAACATATTGCCCTTGTTCATAACAAGAATCTTATCGGCAATTCTCGATATATCCTCCATGCTGTGGGAAACCAACAGCACGGTATTATTCTTTGTTTTGTGATAGGAAGCTATCTGTGAAAGCAGAACGTCTCTCCCCCTCGGGTCAAGTCCCG
This sequence comes from uncultured Clostridia bacterium, assembly GCA_946186535.1. Classification (GTDB taxonomy): domain Bacteria; phylum Bacillota; class Clostridia; order Oscillospirales; family Acutalibacteraceae; genus RUG592. The sequence continues at coordinate 4,657 of CAMHNT010000069.1, read as the reverse complement.
CCGTAGGCTCGTCCAATATCAGAATATCGGGATCCATCGCAATAACCCCGGCGATCGCCGCACGTCTTTTCTCGCCGCCCGAAAGCTCAAACGGAGATTTCTTCAGCAGCTCGGGCTTTAAATCAACGAACCTCGCCGCACTCTCAACACGCTTCTTGATTTCGTCCTCGCCGAGTCCCATATTTTTCGGCCCGAAAGCGATATCCTTTTCAACGGTTTCCTCAAAAAGCTGATACTCGGGATACTGGAAAACCATTCCTACCCTGAATCTCACATTTCTGATTTTCTTCGGATTCTCCCAGATATCCTTTCCGTCAAGCAGAATCGTACCATCGGTAGGCTTTATCAGTCCGTTGAGAGTCTGAATGAAAGTGGACTTTCCCGAACCCGTGTGACCGATAATTCCGATGAACTCGCCCTGTTCTATATTAAGCGAAACATTATTGACGGCTTTCTTCTCGAATGCCGTTCCTGTTCCATATGTAAACGAAAGATTTTTTACCTCTAAAAGTGACATTACACATTTCCTCTTCATATCCAAAGGATATTATTTCTTTTTATCCAATACGCTTACAATAGCTTCAACACACTCCGGAACATCAAGCGGAGTTCCCTCTATATCGAACCCCGACGATTTCAGCTTATGCGCAAGCTCCGTTGACTGCGGAACGTCAAGGCTGTGACGTTTCAGAAGCTCTACTTGAGAAAATACCTCCTTCGGAGTTCCCTCGGTCAGTATCTTTCCTCCGTCGAGAACAACAAGCCTGTCCGCAAGCGCCGCCTCGTCCATGTAGTGTGTTATAAGAATAATAGTAATTTTCTTTTCCCTGTTCAGCTTGACGATCGTGTCCATAACCTCACGGCGGCCTTGTGGGTCAAGCATTGCGGTAGGCTCGTCCAGCACGATACATTCGGGCTCCATGGCTATTATGCCCGCTATCGCAACACGCTGCTTCTGACCGCCGGAAAGCTTGTGCGGAGCGTGTCCTCTGTATTCATACATATCAACGGCCTTAAGTGCGTCGTCGACCCTTTTGCGTATTTCCTTCGGGTCTAACCCGAGGTTTTCCGGACCGAAAGCCACGTCCTCCTCAACAATACTCGCAACAAGCTGATTGTCGGGGTTCTGTAGAACAAGCCCTACCTTTTTTCTTATATCAAGAAGCTTGTCGTCATCGGACGTATCAAGTCCGCAAACGGTAACGCTTCCGCTTTCCGGCTGCAAAATGCCGTTGAACATCTTCGCAAGCGTAGACTTACCCGAACCGTTATGACCGAGAAGCGCGACAAATTCACCCTTTTTAACAGACAGCGAAAGCTTGTTCAGAACGATTTTTCTTTTCTCGCTGTCCTCGTCGTCCTCGTAGCCGAACACCAAATCTTTAACATCTATAAACTGCATTTCTAATCAACTCTTTAAAATTTTAATATATAAACTCCCTTTTTACAAAAGCGTTTCTGAAATAAATCAGAATTTGTCAATAATTGCTTAAATAATCTTTATATTTTTCTTCAAAGTCAAGCAAAACATCTCGCATTTTATCAAGATTTTCTTGGCTATACTGAGGTATGTCTATTCCGCAATAGCATACAATAATTCTTTCATTATCTGAATTTTCTATGCATATTTGAAACTGATCAATAGGAACATTCACCACAAGAACATTACCACTTTTCTCTAAAGTAGCATAATAGCGGATAATATTACAATCATATACATCTATTGCCTGAACAGCGCATTCATCTTCAGTAAATGTAACACTCATAGCGTACTCTAAATATTTAACGATGCTATCAACTACCGCCTTAAATTCGTCACAGTAATCTTCATCCTCATCTATTTCACAACACTTAAATATATTTTCATTAATCATACATAATCCTCCGTATTAGCTCATTAAATTCCGATTTAGTTTACTAACAGTACAAGTGTAAAAAGCGGCTATACAAATGAGAAAATACGTGTATTATTTCTGCCAGATAGCGGTCGAACCGCAGGGTAGGACAAGTCCCGTGTCGGTTGCTTTAAGTCCGATTTCGTCTGCAGAAACCTCTCCGCCGAAACGCTTCTGCAATGTAACTCCGAGCATATACTGCATGACCGACGGAGAAAGACCGGTAGTGTACGAATTCAGAATAAAGAACTTTGCGTCATCGGACAGAGCCTGTGCGCAAAGCTCAACGAGCGGAAACAGCTGCTCCTCGAGCTTCCAGATCTCGCCGCCCGGACCTCTGCCGTAGGACGGAGGATCCATTATGATTCCGTCGTATTTGTTGCCTCTTCTGATTTCCCTCTGCACGAATTTTACGCAGTCGTCAACTATCCACCTGACGGGTCGGTCGGCAACGTTCGAGAGATTCGAGTTCTCCTTCGCCCACTGAACCATGCCCTTCGAAGCGTCAACATGACAAACCTTTGCGCCTGCTTTAAGACAAGCGAGAGTTGCGCCGCCTGTGTAAGCGAAGAGATTCAGAACGTTGAGCTGCCTTTTCTCCGATTTTATCTTATTCATCACAAACTCCCAGTTTGCCGCCTGCTCCGGGAAAATGCCGGTGTGCTTGAAGCCCATAGGCTTTACGCCGAAAACAATGTCGTTGTATGCAACGTTCCAGACCTGCGGCAGCTGCTTGTAGACCTCCCAGTTACCGCCGCCCGACTTCGAGCGGTGGTAGCGTGCGTGAGCCTTTCTCCAGAGAGGATTTTCTTTTCTTGTATTCCAGATGATCTGCGGGTCGGGGCGGATAAGTATCTTATCGCCCCAGCGCTCCAGACGCTCACCCGAAGATGTATCTATAAGTTCGTATTCTTTCCAAATAGCTTCTCTCATATTTTTCCGCTCCAAAATCAGCAAAGTCTCTCTCTGATAAGATCTGCAACACTGTTTCCGAGATCCGAAATCTCCTTGTAGTCCTCGCCCTCAAGCATAACCCTGATGAGCGGCTCTGTGCCGGAAGGTCTGACGAGGATTCTTCCTCTGTGACGAAGCTGTTCCTTGACCTTGTCGATTTCGGCTTTGATCGTCTTGTCCGTGAAATATTTATCCTTCTTGTCGGTTGCGACCTTGACGTTGATGAGTACCTGCGGATATCTCTGCATGATCTGTGAAAGCTCGGAGAGAGTTTTACCGCTTCTCTTAATAATGCTCAGGAGCTGCACGCCTGTGAGCTGACCGTCGCCTGTTGTGCCGTAGTCGAGGAAAATAACGTGACCTGACTGCTCGCCGCCGAGGTTGTAATCGTTTTCAAGCATATTTTCAAGAACATATCTGTCACCGACGGAAGTCGAAACAAACTTTATATCGTTCTCCTCGCAGAAACGGTTGAAGCCCATGTTTGTCATGACAGTACCGACAACGGCGTCGTTGTTGAGAAGACCTCTTTCCTTCAGATCCTTCGCACAGATAGCGATAAGGAAGTCGCCGTCCACGAGATTTCCGTTTTCGTCAACAGCAAGACATCTGTCTGCGTCGCCGTCAAATGCAACACCGCATTCCATCTTGTTTGCCTTCACATAATCAACAAGTCCTTCAATATGAGTAGAACCGCATTTTTCGTTGATATTGATTCCGTCAGGTTTGTCGTTTATAATGCGGAAGTCTGCGCCGAGCTTTGTGAAAAGCTTTTCCGCCGTTGCGCTTGCGGAACCGTTCGAGCAGTCAACAGCGACCTTAAGTCCGTTCAGATCGCCCTCAACACTTTCAACAATATGATCTATGTAATCGTCAACCGCACCGGGAATTTCCGTCACTCTTCCGAGATTTTCACCCGTAGGAGTCGGATAAGGAATAACATGATCGATAACGATTGACTCAATCTTTTCCTCGAGTGCGTCGGGAAGCTTATATCCGTCGGAATTAAAAATCTTGATTCCGTTGAACTCATGCGGATTGTGAGACGCAGATATCATAACGCCTGCGCTTGCGTTATATTTTCTTACAAGATACGCAACGGCAGGAGTCGGAACCGTACCGAGATGCACGACATTTGCGCCCACGGAACAAAGGCCTGCAGTGAGCGCCCCTTCGAGCATATCAGAGGACAAGCGTGTATCCTTGCCGATCAATATAGTAGGCTTCTCTCCGTTGTCGTCGCTGTCAAGCAGAACCATAGCAGCGGCTTTTCCTATGCTCATTGCAAGCTCACACGTAAGCTCCGTATTTGCAACGCCTCTCGCACCGTCTGTACCAAATAATCTTCCCATAATCTGAATTCTCCTTACTCAAACAAAAATTACTTACTGATTTTATAATATTCTCAAAGAATCTTAAATATATCTATATTAACTCGTTGTATTATTAAATCGCTCTTAAAAACAATATTAAAGTTTTGATCCAACTTTTTCAAAAGTTGGCGGTTTCCAAAGGCAGAGCCTTTGGTCGCCGTCCGCAGACGGCGAAACTCCTTTATGCTCCACTCAGCGGAGTGGGGGCAGAATAAACTTTCACATGAAACAGAGTTCGGGTGGGGGCGAACCTGCTGACAGTGGTTCGCCCCATGGAAATTCTCACGGTTTTAACACTTTTAATAGAACAAAAGGTTATATTAACTCATTGTACTATTAAAAAGGCAATTTTGAAACACTGTCATAAGGCAATAGTATCAACTTAGTATAATTAGGGAACGCTCTCTGCCAGAGCGTTCCCTCTTCAAAAACAGC
>CAMHNT010000068.1 GCA_946186535.1 uncultured Clostridia bacterium | reverse complement strand
TTAGTTCGTGCCGCAAGTTTTTGGAGTCTACCTGACTCCTCTTCCGCTCGCTAAATGTTCCGCCCTTCGGGCTCCACAGCCGCTCTCTTTACGCCCGGCGACCTTCGACCGCCTACTATGTTCTGTTTTTCGTGCCGTGAGTTTGTTAGTTTGGCGAAAGATATCATTTGTTTATGATATTAATATCTTTGATAAACGACTGTATGAAAAGTCCAATGAGTCGGATAGAGAAAAAACCTGCCGCCTTAAGTCCCCTTCCACGGGCGATGACTTATGTCAAGAATGTCTTCGGAATCGTATTAAATAATTAAGTACATCAGGGCAAGCAGGAGTGATGAGCTTGCCTTTTCTTCGTTAAGAAGTGCAATAAGTAAAATGATAAGCGCTTTTTCCTTGTCCGCAAAAAGCGAGTCGAAAATGTCAGGGGGAGTCTGTGGCTGCAGCTTGTTTTCGTTATCGCTGCAGTCCGAGACTTCGCCTGTTTTTTCCGTCTCATCGTAGAGATCGTTTTCCGGAACCGGCGGCGGTTTTGATTCCGATCTCTGCTTTGAGTTTGTGCTGTTGGACGATGAGTTCCTCATATTTCCGTTGTAGCCGTTGGGAAATGAATTTGCACTGTAAATGGGAGTCCGCCGGCTGTACATTTCCCTTGCTCTGCCGATAGCATCTGCCTGCATTTTATCCATGTCGCTCATTTGCTGCACACCTCGCTAAAATAAATTTCCCAGTCCCTGACTTCTTAAAAGCGGAATGATTCTGATAATGCGCAGAAGCTTTATCGCTTCTTCAAGCTTGTTCTGACGCTGAGGACTGAGAAAAGGCTTTATCGCACGAAGAAGACGGATCGTGTCGTCATCGTTTTTCAGTTCGCTGAGTATCGGCATTAGCTTCATTGCCGTCTGGATTCCGTCCGGTCCGAGAAGATCGAAAGGGGAAGAGGAAGGCGGAGAAATATCCGATGACGTCTGATCCGATGACGGCTCAAACGAGTTTGCGGACTGCCCGAACAGTCCGCTTAAACTCTTGATTTGTTCCATCATGTTGGGGTCGCTGAGTATCTGATTCAGCTGGGTCGTTAGGTCACTCATTTTTTGAAAGTCTCCTTAAAAGTTCCTGCGCCTGAGGGGTACTGAGAAGTTTTTTTGCTGCGTTTTCATCGGAAAGAATTTTCTGGATCTGCTGAGCCTGCATCGGCGACATGTTGGAGAGAAGATTCTGAACGTTTCCGTTCTGTGCCGCCTTTTTCAGTTCATCGGGCGACGTCCCAAGGTGCTTGCTTGCAATATTGGCAAGGTTGTCGAGCTGGTTTTTGTTTGGGTTCGGAACGGGAGGCTGTTGAGGTTGCTGCGACTGAGAAGGCTGCTGGTGCTGCAGCGGTTTTTGCTGCGGAAGCCCGGGTTTTCTGGGCGGACGGATCGGATACTGAGGTTTCTGTTCGGGGCGGTTCTGGGGCCTTTTCGTCGGCGGCTGAGGCTGCTGACATGGCTGAGAAGGCGGCGGAGGAGCCGGCTGTGAAGAGATATTGTTCTGATTATTCGAATTCGGTCGTTTCATATTCGGCTGCCGCTGAGGCTGATTACCTCTGCCGAATCCGCTGTTGGAATTGTTCATCATATAAAAATACCCCCTTATACATTTCCATTATATGCACCAACCCCAAAATACATTACTTTTTCCCGGAAAACAAAAAAGGAACCGCCGAAGCGGTTCCTTTTTGGGTCTAACATCTAACATCAAAATTACAAGGAAATAGCAAATTAATTACTGCTCAACAACAGCATCGCCTGTATCGCCGAGCAAATTGAATCTGAAGAGCTTGCTCTCATCGTCAGGATTCTCAGCGATGATGTAAGCTTCTGCGATCTTACCGCCCTCAATGAGCTGTGTCAAACCTACGAGCTGGCAAAGCTTGCTCTTAAGGTTGAGGTGATCGCCCTCTTTTGTTACTAAGTATACATTACCTACGCAAGTGTCAAGCACGGCAAGGAATGCGGTAACATCAATGTCATGTAATTCAAGAATCGGTGTCATAATTATTCCTCCTTCTCCAATTCGTGCCTACTTTGATTTTTTTCTCATTTCGGAATACTGCAGGTTGTTTTTCTTTTCTCTCAACCTGTAATTTTATTATATCACATTTTATGTAAATGTCAACAAAAAAATTAAATTTCATTTGTGCAAGGGGCATAGTTGATTATCAAAAATGCATAATTGTCAAGAATTTTTTTATTTAAAATACCGAAGAAATTTGAACAACAGAAAAATTATATTACAAAATCACCCCTTGTTTTTTACGAATAAATCAAAAAAACATTTCAACCTTTTAACTCTTTTGTCACTTCTGCTTTTTTTTACTTAACAACCCCTCCGTCAGCCGTAGGCTGACACCTCCCCTCGAGGGGAGGAAGGAGGGATATCTTATGTTTGAGATGTTCTTCTATTAAGCTTGGTCTTTTGGGGCTGCCGCCCCAAGTCCTGCTTTCGTTCCGGAAGCAGGTTTCTCTATTAAGCTTGGTCTTTTCATCCAACCAAACCACCTCCATCGGGAGCTGCGCTCCCGAACCCTTGCTTTCGTTGCCGAAAGTTTTTCGTGGGTCAAGGATTTTCCCTGCACTCTTCTTTGTTTTCGAAACTATTTCAGACATGAAAAAGTCCCCATACAAAAGTATGAGGACCTTATTGTTTAAAAAATTATTTATTCTCAATTCTGATGAATGCACAGCTGATTCCCGGAAGTGTAATCTCGTTGTTCTCAATCTTGAGGTTCTCGTGTGTTGAAACAATAATTTCTCCCTCGGAAAATTCATACGGTATGGACGCCTTGTTTTCGTCGTAGCTTGAATTAAAGACGCAAAGTATCTTGCCGTTTTTGTCATATCTTATGTAAGACATGATATTGTCCTTACAGAATGTGTCCTTGAATTCGCCGTCGTTAAAGCACGAGTTTTCACGGCGAAGCTTTCCGAGTGATTTGTGCCAGTTGAGGAGCTCGGTGTTCTCATGACCCCATGGGTATGTGGAACGGTTGAACGGGTCTTTGTAGCCCTCAACGCCTGCTTCATCGCCGTAATAAACGCACGGGAAGCCAGGAAGCGTGAACTGAAGACCTGCGGCAAGCTTCATCAGGCGAATGCCGTATGCCTTTTCTTCGTCGCTCATCTTGGTGTTGAACTGGAAATCTCTTCCTCTTCCGTTGAGCGGTTCGCCTGCGAGAAGAGTGATGGCTCTTTCTGTGTCGTGTGTTGTTACGAAGTTCATGAGGTTCTTTATTACAGGACGCGGATAGTTTTCGAGAATACAGAGAATACCCTCCATGATGTGGAATGCGTCAACGCCTCTGAGGTATTCAAGGATCGCGCTTCTGAACGGATAGTTCATGACTGTGTCGAGCTGGTCGCCGAGAAGGAACTTTCTTCTTGAGCCGTAGCTCTCCTTGTTTGAAGCGTCTTCCCATACCTCGCCGATTACGATTGCCTCTTCGTCCTGGGATTTGACCGCTTTTCTGAGATTTTCGATGAAGACGTCGGGGAGCTCATCTGCAACGTCGAGTCTCCAGCCGCTGTTTCCGGCTTTGATCCACTTGCGGATAATTCCGTTGTCGCCGTTTATGTATTCGTTGTAGCCCGGGTCGTCCTCTCTCGTGTTCGGGAGGGTGTCGAAGCCCCACCATGAGTTGTAGCCGTAAGGCCAGTTGTTGAAATCGTACCAGCTGAAGTAGGGTGAATCCTTCGAGTTGAATGCGCCGAGAGTCTTGTATCTTCCTGCACGGTTGAAGTATTTGCTGTCGCTTCCGGTGTGTGAGAAGACGCCGTCGTTGACGACTCTGATTCCTCTTTTCTTTGCTTCTTCGCAGAGAGTTCTGAAGTCCTCTTCGGTTCCGAGAAGCGGATCGATATCCTCATAGCTCGCCGTGTCGTAGCGGTGATTTGAGTAAGCCTCGAAGATCGGGTTGAGGTAGATGCATGTTACACCGAGGTCCTGAAGATAGTCAAGCTTCTGGGTGATGCCTTTGAGGTCGCCTTCGAAGAAGTCGGTGTTTGTGATGATGCCGTCTTTGTTCGGGCGCCATTCGGGGATCTCGTCCCAGCTGTTGTGATACTGTCTGTCGTCACGGCCGGCACGCTTGTTTTCGCCCGAGAAGAAGAATCTGTCGGGGAAAATCTGATACATAACTCCGCCGGGCGACCATGTCGGGGTTTTGAAGCCTTTTTTGTAGCATGTGAGCTGCCATGAGTAAATGATATTGTAATCTATTCTTGAGTTGCTTCCGAAGTCTCTGACGAGATATCTGGTGCCGTCGGCTGTATCGAGCTGGAAGGTATACCAGTAGAGGCCCATTTTATTTGGTGCGAAGTCACACTCCCAGATTTCGCACTCATCCGCAGTACCGCCCCAGAGCATTGTATAGTTGTCTCTTTTACTGTTACGGCTTTCATCGATTACGATGAGGTGAGCTTTGCTGCATTTCAGATAAAGCGGAACCTTTATTCTGAAATGGATTGACGTTCCCTCTTCTACCGAACCGATCGGATTTCGGTAATATAAGTTTCTTGAACAAAATATCTGATCCATAAAAAATCTTCCCTCACAAAGTGGAATCCCACATTTTTTCCTATTCGTTTCAACTTAATAATATACTATTAATAATGAAAAGAAAATATGTACTTAACGTAAAGGTTTCGATGGGAAAATCTCTGATAAAACCGGGGCATATAAAAAACATGACATACCGGATTATAATGACTGCATAACATATCAAAGAAGATATCCAATCGAAATTGTACCTATTCCCACTTTATATGATAATACCTGTTAAAGTTAATGTCAACCCTTGATTTTTCACTCGCAACCCAAAAAAAATTGGTCATTTTTAATAGAATTTAAAACCGGGAAATATTTTAAGGAATTATTTTGGATTATTTAGACATAAGTTTTTATAAATATTTATTTATTTTCTTTACTTTAACGGTTCAATGCATTAAACGTATTGATTATTTTTCACATTAGAAATATTTTTCATACGACAAAAAAAGGGTGATTTTTTTGATGTTTTGAGGGAGAAGATGGTTTATCGGAAAAATTAGAATTTGATTAGAAGTCAGGGATAATTATTGAAAAAAAAAGGTTTTGGTATTATACTTATAGAAGAGTTCGGGAGAGCAGCTCCCGATGGGCCTGGGCGAAGCCCACACCCAGAATAGCCCCTCCGGCAGGGAGGGGGTGGGTTAGTTTGATGAAAAAACTTAGCTTGATAGAAGAGTTTTTTATCAAAAATATATCCTTATTAAGTTTAAGAATATCTTTGATAAACGACTGTTTGAAAAGTCCAAAGAGTAGGATAGGGAAAAAAACTAACGCCTTAAGTCCGCATCCTCGGGCGATGGCTTATGTAAAGAATGTGTACGGAATCGGGGTAAATAAAAAATGAGAGTTTTTGGGATTTTGGATTTGGTGCTGCTGTCGGGAGTGGCAGCGTTTTTGTCGGAAGATTACGGGTTCAAAGGGGCGGCTGTGGTCGCTGCTGCCGTTCTTTCCGTGTGTTTTCTGATTGTGAATATAAAGCCGTCAGGAGTAAAAAGTCCGAGCCGCAGGCTTAATATTATGTATAACGGCAGAGAACTGCTGATTATATTTGTGTGGAGTTTTGTTGTTAACTGTGCGGCGCTTATTGTGTGGATAAATTTCTTTGGACTTGGTGCTCGGGGGATTGCTGTGTTTACTGCGGTCACGCTCGTTTCGGGGGCTGTCGTTGTGTTTAACGGTGTGCTAAGGCTTTTTACGACGAGTGCAAGACTCGGAATCGTTCAGAGAGTTATGATAGCGCTTTTCTGGTGGGTGCCGGCTGCGAATGTTTTTATTTTTGCAAAAGCCGCAAAGACTGCCTACAACGAGTTTGAGCTCGAAACGGAGAAAATCGAGCTTAACAATATCAGGAAGGAAAGCGAGATATGCAGGACAAGGTATCCTATTCTTATGGTTCACGGAGTCTTTTTCAGGGATCTCAAGTTCTTCAATTACTGGGGAAGAGTTCCGGGTGAGCTGATTCGAAACGGCGCCGAGGTCTATTACGGGGAACAGCATTCCGCCGCAAGCGTCGAGAGGTGCGCAGAAGAGCTGAAAAACAAGATTGAGGAAATCATCAGGACGACAGGCTGCGAAAAGGTCAATATCATCGCCCATTCAAAGGGTGGTCTCGATTCGAGATACGCCGTTTCGTGCCTCGGAATGGATAAGTACGTCGCTTCGCTCACGACGATTAACACTCCGCACAGGGGCTGTGAATATGCCGATTTTATTCTCGAGCGTGCGCCGAAAAGCTTTAAGAATTTTATTGCAGACAGATACAACGGCACTTTGAAGAAGTTCGGTGAACCTGACCCGGATTTTATTTCCGCAGTCACCGACCTTACCGCGAAGAGGGCTCAGGAGCTTAATGCGATGATGACGGACAGACCCGGGGTTTTCGCTCAGAGCGTCGGTTCAAGAATGAAGAAAAGCCGCAGCGCAGGCTTTCCTCAGAATTTTTCGTACTACCTCGTCAAGCATTTCAGCAAGCTCGACAACGACGGGCTGGTTGATGTTGAGTCGATGAAGTGGGGAGAAAGACACATCTTTTTTGAGCCGAAAACAAGAAGAGGAATTTCTCACGGCGATATGATTGACCTCATGAGAGAGGATATAAAGGGGTTCGATATCAGAGAGGAATTTGTGAATATTGTCAGTGATTTGAAAGCGAGAGGGTTCTGATTAATTCGGAAAATTAAAGTAAAGTTTAAGTATTTATTTAAGTTGGATTAAGGTAGACGGTGTATTATTATTACAGAAGATAAACCACATCAGACAAGCAGGCGGCTTGGGAAATGAAATGTATATTGAATATTCTCTGCATCGGACATGAAACGTCATATTATCGGACAGAATATTGATATAATATCATTCACGAACCGCATTGAATACAGGAGGATTACTGAGATGAAAAAGAGAAGATTTATCGCATTGATACTTGCGGCTATGATTTCTGCAGCAGTATTCGCAGGATGTAATAATAATACAGATTCAGATTCGGACAATACATCGAGCATTTCTTCGTCTGTTTCGCAGGATAACAGCGTTTCCAATGAAACAGAGGACAGCACGGCTTCGAAAACGGAGACTTCCGATCAAAGTACGGAATCAACCGCTTCGGCGCTGGAGCTTTCATATGAAGACATGTTCTCGGACCGTGACCTCTCGGGAGAGTACGACGAAGAGGGTGCGACGGTTATCAAATGCAGCGACAAGACCTTCAGTGTTGAAGGCGACGGCGCTTCTGTTTCCGACAACGTTCTCACAATAACCGAAGAAGGCGTTTATATAATAAGCGGCACAATAAAGGACGGCAGGATCGTTGTTGAAGCGGACGAGAGTGCAAAGGTTCAGATCGTTCTCAACGGCTGCTCGATCACAAGCTCCGACTACTCGGCAATTTATGTGAAGAGTGCAGACAAGGTATTTCTGACACTCGCTGACGGTACGGAAAATACGGTTTCCGACGGAGAGACCTACAAGGAGGATTCCGAGGAGAGCAACGTCGATTCGGCTATTTTCAGCAAATGCGACCTTACGATCAACGGTTCCGGTTCGCTTGCGGTTAACGGAAACATGAGCCACGCAATCGTTTCAAAGGACGATCTGAAAATTACCGGAGGAAATATTAAGGTAACTTCCGTGGGCAGCGCAGTCTGCGGCAAGGACAGCGTAAGAATCGCCGACGGAACGATAGAAATCACAAGCGGCGGCGACGGAATCAAAGCGACGAACGAAGAGAAAGAAGACAAGGGCTACGTTTATATCGCAGGCGGAAAGATTACGATTACTGCCGACAACGACGGTATTCAGGCAGAAACGGCTCTCGTTCTCGAGAACGCCGAGGTGAACCTCACGACGGGTGGCGGAAACGAGAATTCTTCAAAAACTCACACCGAGAATTTCGGCGGCTGGGGTCGCTGGGGCGGCGAAGACACTACTTCGTCAACGGATGAAGATTCCACAAGCGCAAAGGGTCTGAAGGCAGGCGGCGACATTACGGTTGCGAATGCTACGGTTACGGCTGACTGTGCGGACGACACGGTTCATTCGAATTCGAATGTTACGATTGAAAGCGGAACGCTCACGCTTACTTCGGGCGACGACGGAATTCATGCCGACACATCGACTGTGATAAACGGCGGAAAGATAACTATCACTAAGAGCTATGAGGGCATTGAAGGTTCAAATATTACTATCAGCGGCGGAGATATCGATGTTACGGCGAGCGACGACGGACTTAATGCGGGAGGAGGAAGCGACCAGTCGTCAATGGGCGGAAGACCGGGTCAGAACAGCTTCACCGAAAACAGCGACGTTTATCTCAGAATCACAGGCGGCACACTCAAAGTCAACGCAGGCGGCGACGGTCTTGATTCGAACAACACGCTTACTATTGAGGGCGGCACGATTTATGTTGACGGTCCGACAGACAGCGGAAACGGTGCGCTTGACTATGAAACAACGGCAACTATTTCGGGCGGCACGCTCGTCGCAGTAGGAAGCTCTGGCATGGCAGAAAACTTCTCCGAGGCTTCAGAACAGGCTTCTATCCTTTATAATATGTCTTCGAGCCACAGCGCAGGCGAGAAAATAACTCTCTCAACCGAAAGCGGAGAGGAGATCATCTCCTACACGGCATCAAAGACATTCAACTCGGTCAACATCAGCACACCGGAGATCAAGTCCGGAAGCACATATATTCTCACGGTCGGCGACGAAAGCTTTACCATTGAAATGACGTCCAATTCCTATTCAAACGGCGGCGGAATGGGAGGCTTCGGCGGCATGGGCGGCGGAATGAATGGCGGCAGCATGGGCGACATGAACCAGGACGGCGGAATGCCAAACGGTAACATGGGCGGCAGAGGCGGCCGACAGGGAATGATGCAGTAAGCATGAATTTCGTTGGAAGCATTTATTTTTGAAATATAATACAAGTCAATATCTGAAAGAGAAAAGACCCACGGGTATATCCCGAGGGTCTTTCCGGTTGCAGGCAGCGGAAAAAAATAAAAGCACCGTAATTAAGGTGCTTGACATTTTTCGGATAATATCGTATTATAATAATAAAGAACCCCCTTTCGGGGAGTACTGCATAGGGAGCGGCTTCGCCCCTCGGTTAGTGTTAAGATAACACCGCGCGAGTTGGAAAAATGGCGGTGTTATCTTATTTCATTTTATATATTAAAACAAAATAAAATTACTTTTTCTTGTTATCATTATCTCTTAAGAGCTTAACAACAAGAGTAACAACTCCTGTCATCATGATTACAAACTGAAAAAGTTCAGTGAATGTAACATAATTCATGAAGTTATCACCTCCCTCTAAGGGGAGAAAACCGCCACCACTTTGTGCAGTGTCGCCGAGCGGCGACGGGCAATGCGAGAAGCAGCTTTTATTATAAGCTCGGCTCATGCACCCGACCGGTAATTGATTTTATTTTTGAATTGTAATTTTTTCTATGGAGCCGACAAAAAAATAAAAGCACCGGAATTAAGGCGCTTGACATTTTTCGGATAATATTGTATTATAATAATAAAGAATCCCCTTTCGGGGAGTACTGCATAGGGAGCGGTTTCGCCCCTCGTTTGATGTTAAGATAACACCGGTTAGAATGGGGATTTTAGGCGGTGTTATCTTTTTATTAATAGGAAATTACTTAACTTAATAAAAAGAACTATTTCTTCTTGTTATCATTATCTCTTAAGAGCTTAACAACAAGAGTAACAACTCCTGTCA
>CAMHNT010000067.1 GCA_946186535.1 uncultured Clostridia bacterium | reverse complement strand
TATTGAAAAGCCGTGTTACTTGTTTGGAAATTATATCGGAGTGAAAAAGGGGAATAAAAAACGGCAGCATATGGAAATGCTGCCGTTAGTTGTTCTTTCGGGAGTTAGAGAATGCCAAAGTGAAGAAATGAATTATTCCTCAACTTCAACCTCTTCATAGATGTACTGATTGCCGTCCTCATCTTCGTAAACGTACTCATAGGAATTTTTGCCCTTGCCTTTTGATGTGAGACGTTTGCTGTTTGAATGAGCTTCCTTGTTCTCACGGACTGCTTTCCTTGTGAAAATCCACTGAAGAGTAAAGTAAAAAAGCTCGGCGGTAAGTATAAGAGCAATCTGTATCATCGGAATTTCGCCGTTGCCATCGATAGCTTCCAGTACAGCCCAGATAGCAAGAAATGCCATCATATAAATCCAGGAGTATCTGATAGCCTGAATCGTGACTTTCATCTCTATCTCGTCGGAACTTCGGAAACCTAATTTTCTGATATACTTATTCATATCTACTGCCCCTCTCAGATAAAAAAACCTTATAAATATATTATATCAATATTTTGCAAAAATTCAAGTGAATTCTGACATATTTTATACTAAATTTCTAACTTTATTCAAAAATTTTGTTTTTGCCGTTTTTTTTTAAGGTCAATCAATGAATTTTAACCCGGATATTGGCGGACGTGATAATATTATTCTCTTTAGGTCTGAAATGGAATTATCTGTACAGACAATTCTCGAAAGGTGAAATTACTTTTTCAATTTTTTCAATGATATTATTGCACTCAACCGAAACTGTGTTGAACATTGTTTCGGTCAGAATTCCGAAACAGACGAGCGAAAAGCAGAGAGGTATCTGAAAACCGTCGAGACTTCCTTTTGTGGAAAGCTTTGTTTCGTCAAACATTGTTCCGAACCTGACGCTGTTTCCGACGACTCCCGAATGCGCACGGTAGCATGAAAGAACGTAAAGTATTTTTAAGTTCTCCAGAGTGACCTCGTTCTGGATCGCGCCGAAGTTCCGGCTTTTCATTACGTTGCCGATCCACCAGTAGTCGTGAAGATAATTCCCCTGCTTATTGTAGGAGAGGAATTCGGAGTATTTTTCCTTGAGCTTGTTGTGCTCTTTTCTCGCTTCGATTTTCAGACGCTGAGCTTCGTTTTTTTCGTCGTCGTCCTGAGAATACTCGAGAAGATAGTTGTAGTATTTTATTCTGTCTCGTGAGACTTTAACGGCGTAATCGTCGATATATCTCTGCAAAAGCGCCTCGTCGTCACGGTGCTTGAAGAGAAATCTCATTATAACCATGGATTCGTAGAGAATCCTGCTGAGCGCCATTGCGCCTTCCGGATAGCCGTGATAAAGAAGAGTCAGAATTTCTTTTGTCGTTATTATTGCTTTTGAGTATGATTCGCTCACAATTTTCGTAAAAGTATTCGGTATTTTCAGAAGATCGCTTTCCAAAGCGAGATTTTCGCATTCCTTCACGATATCGACGGCCTTGACGTAGTTCCATCGATCGGCACCTTTTTCAAGCTCCAAAGGAGAAAAATCCATTGTCTCACCCCCTACTATAATTATAAACAGCATAAAGGCAGAATTCAATACCGATAAAGCCCAAAAAACTGTACAAAGATGAAGTCCTTTTTTTGGTTAGTTTATTTTTGGCTTATCGGTAATATAAAATATATGGTTTGATAAAAATGCCGCACTGCGGCATTTTTAGAAGTAACGGGACTTCAAGGGCTTTGCCCTTAATAATCCACTGCACAGCATTAGGAACACCTTTTGTGTTCCGTCTCCGGCTCTGCCTCTGGACTCCGCCAGTACCCCAAGGCACTTCCTTCGGGGCGCATTTTGAAAAAAAGCTGGGCAAAAACTTTTACCGTCCCATTACGGACTTATTGTGCAATTTAGAGAGTTGTTCATTTCTTAAGGCAACACCGCACAAAGACCGCCTGACGGCACCCCAAGGGCATTTGCAGCACAATCCAATCAGTCTGCGCCTTGCGGCTTGACTTCTTGGTGTGCTGCGGGCACCCTGCACCGAATCTGCTTGATCTTTTACCAAGATAGTACACAAAACTCCCTTGAAATACGTCAGTATTCCTGCGGTCGTACCCCAAGGGCACTTCCTTCGGGCGTCTTATGCACTCTCTTGATAAAAATCTACTGCGCATCTTCGGCACAATCTCTGTGCGGTATTGCCTTAAATTTTTAATTGTTATCTGTACATTTTTTCGGAGCCTGAAATATAGTTTATATACTGTTTTTTACAAATTTCAACGTTTTAACAAATATATTACAAATCATTAATTTTAATGCTTTTAACGAAATATAGAATCGGCAGGATTTGATATAATTAACTATAAGTGTAATTGAAACCATGTTTACATAAAGCTTTGGAAATTTATGTAATATTCTTTGTAGCTTTTTGGTTACAAGTGTTATTACTTTGCTATAAATTGGAGGAGGACTGTTCTGTGCGAATCAGACATAAGCGGTGGGCAAAACCCGAGCTTGAAGTGTGTCCGTTCTTTGTGGACGATGCGGCGGCTCGGAAAGGAAAATGGAAGGATGAATTCAAGAATCGGCAGCCGATCTCTCTTGAGTTGGGGTGCGGAAAAGGCGGATTTGCCGCTCAGATCGCTCTTGAGAATCCTGAGCAGAATTTTCTTGCGGTTGACATCAAAAGCGATATGCTGGGAGTTGCGAGAAGAAATATCGTGAAGCTCTTTGGGGAAAACGAACGGGAGGTCGATAACCTTCTGATAACGGCATTCAATGTTGAAAATATTGAGAATATGCTGTCGCCGGAGGACGAGATTGAAAGGATCTACATAAACTTCTGCAACCCGTGGCCTCGCGAAAAGCACAACAAGCGCAGGCTCACATATCCGATAAAGCTTGAAAAATATAAACAGTTTCTCAAAAAAGGCGGAGAGATCCGCTTTAAGACGGACGATCTTCCGCTTTTCAACGACAGCCTCGAGTATTTTGAACAGACAGGTTATGAGATCATATATAAAACGAACGATCTTCATAACAGCGATGTGAAGGATAATATTCTCACCGAGCACGAGATCATGTTCAGCGAAGAGGGCATAAAGATAAATTACTGTATTGCCGTGAACAAGTAATGCTTTCGGTTTCATGACATGGACGGAAGCGGCGGAAACTGCTGACTATTTTAGATGAAAAATTTTAAAAAATTTATATATAAAAATATGAAAACAACTGACCGTACGGTTGACAGGAGGACAATGATTTATGAAGAAAATATTGGTTTGTGAGGACGAAGCTACAATTCGTGATTTTATTGTTATAAATCTCACAAGAGCAGGCTATGATGTAGTTGAAGCCGAAAACGGAGACATGGCGCTCAGCAAATACGATGAGCACAACGGCGATCTCGACGTTGCCATTCTTGACGTTATGATGCCGGGAGAGAAGGACGGCTTTGCCGTGTGCAAGGAGCTTCGTGCGAGAAACGGCGGAATCGGCATTATTATGCTTACTGCGAGAACTCAGGAAATGGACAAGGTAACCGGACTTATGCTCGGCGCGGACGATTATGTTACGAAGCCGTTCAGCCCCTCGGAGCTTGTCGCAAGAGTTGACGCACTCTACAGACGTGTGTCGCTTGCGAAGGCAAACATTGAGAGCAACTTCAAGGAGGAGATCAAGTCGGGAGACTTTGTTCTCAATCTCAGAAACAGAGCGCTCATGAAGAACGGAAAGGTAATCGACCTGACTCAGGTCGAGTTCCAGATAATGGAATATTTCTTCTCCAATCCCGGAATGGCTCTCGACAGAACGAATATCCTGAACCATGTCTGGGGAGTCGCTTATGTCGGTGAGGAAAAGATAGTTGACGTCAATATCAGACGTCTCAGAATGAAGGTTGAGGATGAACCGTCAAACCCGAAATATATCGTTACCGTATGGGGTCTCGGCTACAAGTGGGACGCATAACCGGGGAGTCATGAATATCCTGCCAAAAACCAACAGCTGAAAAGGGAGGAACATTTTTTGGTTAAAGGTATTACAAAAAGGTGGCTCTTGCATTATATGGCGGTTACGGTCGTTCTGCTGATACTTATGATATTCGGAGCGTCGTTCGCAGCCAGAAGCTATTATTATGAGGGAATAAAGCGTGATCTGAGTGCTGCCGGAGATGAAGCTGTGATTGAATTTTCTGATATGACAGCAGGCGGAAACGAGATCACGGACGATATTCTCAAGGAGTACGTAGGGAATTTCTGCGGCAAGGAACTGACCGAGCTCTCCGTTATCGACGAAAACGGAGAGGTTTTGCTGAACTCGGCAGGAGTACAGCCCGATATGTCTCAGGGGATGCCCGATTTTGAACAGGCTCTTACGGCTCAGAGCAGCGAGGCTTTCTGGACGGGAAATCTGGCGTCCGGAGAAAAAATTATGGCGCATACCGTGATTCTGAAGGACGGAAGCGGTAATTTTTATGCGGCGCTGAGATTTGTGGTATCGCTCACCGATGCCGACAATAAAACCCTCATGGCTATACTTATTCTTATAGCGGCTGCCATGCTGCTTCTTGCGTCGTTCGTGATTCCGGAGCTCTTGTTCATAGGAACCATTGTGAAGCCTGTCAGAGAGCTCAGAGCAACGGCGAGACGTATTGCGCAGGGCGACTTCGAAACGAGAGTCGAGAAGATGTATGACGATGAAATAGGCGAGCTTGCAGACAGTATCAACTATATGGCGGAAGAAATCAAAGCATCAGACGGAATGAAGAACGACTTTATTTCGTCCGTTTCTCATGAGTTGAGAACTCCGCTTACGGCTATCAAGGGTTGGGCGGAAACTATGTCAATAGGCGAGCCCGATCCTGTGACTATGAACAAGGGTCTGAGCGTTATCATAAACGAAACCGAAAGGCTTACGGGAATGGTCGAGGAGCTTCTTGATTTTTCGAGAATTCAGAATGGAAGAATAGTTCTCGTTATGGACAAAATAGATCTGCTTGCGGAGCTTGACGAGGCTGTATATATGCTGAGGGAGCGCGCGGCAAGCGAGAAGAAGCATTTTGTCTATGACGAACCTGAGGATATTTCGCCTGTGCTCGGAGACAAGAACAGGCTTCGCCAGGTTTTCATTAATATTATAGACAATGCACTCAAATATACGCCTGTGGGCGGAGTTATAGGCATTCAGGTTACGGAAGAAAACGACATGATTCATGTCGTGATCAGCGACACGGGCTGCGGTATTGCCGAAAAGGATCTTCCGAGAATCAAGGACAAGTTCTACAAGGCAAATCAGACGGTAAGAGGAAGCGGGATCGGACTTGCGGTAGCGGACGAGATTATGACTCTCCACAAGGGCAAGCTTGAAATAGAAAGCACAGAGGACGTCGGAACTACGGTGACGATAAGTATTCCGGTTCTTGACAGAGACGACGAGGAGATTCTGAAGAGCTGATTGTTATTTTAAGGATAAAGAAAAGAGGAAATGGAATGGCTGAGAAAACTAAGATAAAAACATCTATCGGTGGCTCGGCTCTCATTGAGGGCATAATGATGCGCGGACCAAAACGCACGACTGTTGCCGTAAGAATGAGCGATGATTCAATTTATACGGAAGATATAGAATTCAATTCGGTTGCGAGCAAAAGCAAATTTTTCAGGCTGCCGCTCGTGAGGGGATTTGTGTCGCTTATTGATTCGCTGCGCCTGAGCATGAAGTGTCTCATGCTTTCCGCTGACAAGGCTGTTGAGGGCGGTGAAGAAGAGGAAGAGCCGTCAAAATTCGAAAAGTGGGCTATGGAAAAGTTCGGAGACAAGTTTTATAGTATCGTTATGGGTGCGGCGAGCGTTCTCGGCGTTGTGATTGCGATTCTGTTGTTTTTTGCATTTCCTACGTTTTTGTTCAATCTTCTCGCCAAGGCTGTTCCGGCGCTCGGTGAGGGCACGCTCTGGAGAAGCGTTTTTGAGGGCATTCTTAAAATTGCGCTGTTTCTCTGTTATGTTACGGTTATTTCGAGAACTCCCGATATGAAGCGGACTTTTATGTATCACGGTGCGGAGCACAAAACGATTTTCTGCTATGAAAATCTTGAAGAGCTGACGGTGGAAAACGTGAGAAAATACACGAGATTCCACCCTCGCTGCGGTACGAGCTTTATGGTAATAATGCTTATCGTGGGAGTTGTTATAGGATTTTTTATCACTGCGACAAATCCTATTCTGAGAACGATCATCAAGTTTTGCCTGCTTCCGGTTTCATGCGGAATAGGCTATGAGCTTATTAAAATATGCGGAAAATACGACAATGTATTTACGAGAATAGTTGCGGCTCCAGGTCTTTTGGCTCAGAGAATCACTACTATTGAACCTGACGACAGCATGATTGAAGTGGCGATTGCCGCTATCAGTCCGGTTATTCCCGAGAACGGAGAGGACAGAATCTGATGGGCGGCTGTAAAAATATGACGCTCGAATCCGTGTACAAAAAGGGCAGGGAGCTTCTGAGTGAAGCCGGAATACCCGATTCCGATTTTGATTCCTTGTATCTTTTGGAGCATTTTTTCGGTGCGGACAGGACGGCTCTGATACTTCACGGAGAGCGTGAGGCGGACGAAGGAATATGTGAAAGATTTTTTTCTGCCGTTGAGGAGAGGAAAACCGGAAAGCCACTGCAGTATATCGTTGGCAAATGGAATTTCATGGGGTATGATTTTCTTGTCGGAGAGGGAGTTCTTATTCCGCGTGACGACACGGAAATTGTGGTTGAAACGGCGATTGGGTATCTGAAGAATATAAAAAATCCGAAGGTCATAGACCTGTGTTCGGGAAGCGGTGCGATAGCGGTTTCGATAGCGAAAATGTTTCCCGACAGTGAGGTTACGGCACTCGAGTATTCCGATACAGCGGTCGGATATTTGGAGAAAAATATTAAGCTTAACGGGGCGGAGAACGTAAGAGTTTTCAGGGGCGATGTCACACGGTGCAGTGAAAGTTTTGAGGATGAAAGCTTTGACCTTGTTATATCGAATCCGCCTTACATACAGAGTGATGAAATAGATACGCTTCAGGTCGAGCTTCAGTTTGAACCGAGAATGGCGCTTGACGGCGGTGACGACGGACTTTATTTCTATCGGATAATCACGGAAAAATGGGCAGCCAAGGTGAAAAAAGGCGGTATGCTTGCTTATGAAGTAGGCGAGGAACAGTTTGAACCTGTCGCAGGAATGGTTGAAGCTCAGGGCTTTTGCGATGTGAAATACAGTCTTGATTTGCAGGGGTTCAAAAGGACTGTCAGCGGAGTGAGAACAGAGGAGTGAAGTGCTGCTGCGCAGCGTGAAGCAGCGGTGCTGGGAAGTACGCCTGCGGCGAGTGAAGTGTGCCCTGACGGGCACGTATAGGTGGCAGCCTTGCGGCTGCATTTATATTAGATTAGCTTGGATATACTTTTGTCGAAGAAATAAAAAAGTATGAAAAGTCCAAAAAGTAAGATAGAGAGAAACCCTGACCGGTAAAAGTCCCTATCCTCGGGCGGCAATGATATCAACTTAAGAAATTTCAGGCGGAGCGAAGCCGGGAAGAGTTTCGCTCAAGCCTTTTCAAAGGCTTGCAGATTCCAAAGACAGCGTCTTTGGTCGCCGTCCGCAGACGGCGAAACTCCTTTAGCGTTCAGCCCTCTGCAAGGGGTGAATCAGAAAACAGTCCGGTGGACTGTTTTCTGTTAGGGGACGCTCTGGCAGAGAGCGTCCCCTAACCGGTAAGATAAATTGTACTAAGTTGATGACATTGCCTCGGGCGATGGCTCATGTCAAGAATGTGTTTGGAATCGGAGTAAAAAATCGGGGTAAAAAAAGAAAGGATTGAAGTAATAATGGCATTGGATAAAAATAAGGCGCTGGATACTGCGTTGGCGCAAATAGAAAAACAGTACGGCAAAGGAGCGGTTATGCGCCTGGGTCAGAAGGAAACAATGAAGGTCGAGGCTATCTCGACGGGCTCGCTGTCGCTTGATATCGCACTCGGTATCGGCGGTCTTCCGCGAGGAAGAATTGTAGAGATGTACGGTCCGGAAAGTTCCGGTAAAACAACGCTTGCGCTCCACTGTATCGCTCAGGGTCAGAAGCAGGGCGGAATCGTTGCGTTCATCGACGTTGAGCATGCTCTTGATCCGGTTTATGCTGCGGCTCTCGGTGTTGATGTTGATTCGCTTCTCGTTTCTCAGCCCGATACGGGTGAGCAGGCTCTTGAGATCACCGAGGCTCTCGTTCGTTCCGGCGCTATTGACGTTATTGTTGTCGACTCGGTTGCGGCTCTCGTTCCGAAGGCCGAGATTGAGGGCGAAATGGGTGATTCCCACGTCGGTCTTCAGGCGAGACTTATGTCTCAGGCACTCAGAAAGCTCACGGGTGCAATTTCGAAGAGCAACTGTATTGCGATTTTTATTAACCAGCTCCGTGAGAAGGTCGGCGTTTTGTTCGGAAGCCCTGAGGTTACTCCGGGCGGAAGGGCGCTGAAGTTCTATTCTTCGGTCCGTCTTGATATCAGAAAGGTTGAGACTCTTAAGGTAAACGGTGAGATGATCGGTTCTCATACAAAGGTCAAGGTTGTTAAGAACAAGATGGCACCTCCGTTCAGAGAGGCAGAATTCGATATTATGTATGGTAGAGGAATTTCAAAAGAGGGAGAGATCGTTGACCTCGGCGTTCGTGCAGATATTATTCAGAAGTCCGGCGCATGGTTCAGCTACGGCGAAAAACGTCTCGCTCAGGGAAGAGATAAGGTCAAGGAGCTTCTGAAAAACGATCCCGAGCTTGCGGAAGAGATTGAAGCAAAGATCATGGAGAGTATTGACATTATCAACTCAAAGCCCGTCGGAAAGCCGAGCAAGTTCGCAAAAGGCAAGTCGAAAAAGGAAGCTCTGGAAGAGATTCAGGCTGAAGCTGAGTCTGAAAACGGTTCAGAGAATGACGGCGCCGCAGTTGAAATAAAGACGGAACCGGAAGCTGCTCCGGCACAGGAACCGGAGACAGGTATTGATATTCTGGTTGACTGATTATGAGAATTACCGATATTAAGCCTGCGAAAAAAGCATTGAGCAGCGTCTATATCGACGGCGAATATGCGCTGAAGCTTGACACGATGGTTCTGGCGGAAAACGCTGTCAGACCGGGTACGGTTCTTGACGATGAGGAGCTTAAGGAGCTCATTGAAAAATCGGACTACAAGCGGGCGAAGGAAAAGGCGCTGTGGCTTATTTCAGGCAGGGATTACTCGAAAAAACAGCTTATGGACAAGATAAAAAAGGATTCCTCGGAAGAAACAGCCGAGGAAGTCTGTGAGCGTATGGAAGAGCTGGGGCTTGTCAATGACGAGAATTATGCCAGACGTCTGGCGCATGACCTGATTTTTCTGAAAAAGCTTTCGATAAGAGGCGCAAAATATAAGCTTTTGGAAAAGGGAATAGACAGGGATCTCTGTGACGAGATCCTTGAGGAGTTCGAGGTCGACCCGGTTGAACAGCTCGTTGAGCTTATCGGAAGAAAATATTCGGATAAGCTCGGCGACGAAAAGGGCAGACGGAGAACGGTTGCCGCTTTGCAGAGACTCGGATACGGCTGGGGAGATATAAAGTCTGCACTGGCTGAGTTTGAAGATGAGTAAGGTGAGTGAAGCCTGTAAAATTTTTACTGTTTACGAAAATAGTATTGAAAAAATGAGCTAAATAAGCAAATTTTAAAATTTCACAAAGAAGTTTGAGAGAGGACTGTTAAAGTTTTTGCCCAGCTTTTTTCAAAGGCGCCCCGAAGGAAGTGCCCTTGGGGTACTGGCAGGTCGAGTTGCGCCGGCGAAGCCAAGTGCCCTTGGGGTACAGCGCCCTC